>JAATEW010000008.1 GCA_015655535.1 Hyphomicrobiales bacterium
CATGGCTTCGGGTTAGGACGCATGATCTCGTCCGAAAAGTCTCCAACTTTTCGGGATCATGGCTTCGGGTTAGGACGCATGATCTCGTCCGAAAAGTCTCCAACTTTTCGGGATCATGGCTTCGGGTTAGGACGCATGATCTCGTCCGAAAAGTCTCCAACTTTTCGGGATCATGCCGTGGGGGAAGTGGCACATATGGCGAATAAGTTGAGCGATGAGGAGCGGGCCTCGTTGCAAGCCGAACTCGAACATATGCGTGAGGAGCATCGCGATCTCGACGCGGCGATCGAAGCCCTGACCCACCTTCCGACCGGCGACCGGCTTCAGATTCAGCGCTTGAAAAAACGCAAGCTCGTGCTGCGCGACCGGATCGTCTTCATCGAAGACCAGTTGCCGCCGGATATTATTGCCTGAACCTTGTTTTGTAGCCACTCCGGCTAGAGATGTTCCCAAAAAGTTGTTCGACTTTTTGGATGAGAACATGCTCCAGCTTATTGATCTGGAGCGAGTTCTTCTCTCGAATGCGACTCCGCATTCGGGGAACGCGCTCTAGGCAGCCCCGCGCAAGCCTAGGCTTTTAGGCCTGTCCGATGATCGACCATCGGCGATGGAGCCTATGAGCCTTTCCTCCCAGCGCGCAGTAGAGACAAAACAAGGCCCGACCTCGGCCCAGCTTCTTGATAACGCGCTCGCCTTCCATCATGCCGGGCAATTGCCGAAGGCCCGCGAAATCTACCTTCGGCTTGTCGCGGAAGACCCGGCGCATCCTGTCGCCTTGCATCATCTTGGCCTGATCGCGCACCAGAGCGGCGACGATGTGACGGCGGTCGACCTTCTGCGCCAGGCCGTCTCTGCGAAGCCCGATTATTTCGAAGCTCTTTCGAACCTGACCGCCATCTTAAGAAAAATGCGGCGGCCGAAAGACGCGATCGAAGCCGGATTGCAGGCCATCGCGGTCAATGAGACCTATGCGCAAGCCTATTCCAATATAGGCAATGCGCATGAAGATTTGGGCGATAATGAAGAAGCGCTCGCCTATTATCAAAAAGCGCTCTCGCTCGAGCCGAATTACGTCGAAGCCCAGATCAATGCCTCCAATCTCCTGCGCAAAATGGGCCGCTACGAAGAGGCCCTCACCGTCTGCGAGGATATTATCCACAGGCGGCCGGATGCGCCCGATCCCTATTTCCATATCGGCAATATCCTGCGCGAATTGTGCCGCCCCGACGAGGCGATCGCGGCCTATCGGCATGCGCTCGCGTTGCGGCCGCAATTCGCCGAGGTCTATTGCAGCCTTGGCAATATTTTTCTGCAACAGCGGAAACTCAATGACGCGACCGCTGCCTATCGGGAGGCCATCGCCTTAAAGCCGGATCTGGTGGAAGCCCATTTCAATCTCGGCGCGGTTCTCGAAACCCAAGGCAAGATCGCGGAAGCCATCGCCGCGTATCAGGCTGCCCGCGATCTCAATCCGGACCTTCTCGGCGCCCGCATCGAGCAGCACCATCAGCGCCAATACGCCTGCGATTGGACCGGGTTCGAGGAAGAAGAAGCCGAGCTTCTCGCGCGCATCGCCACATATGACAAGCCCATACCGCCTTTCGGCATGCTCAGCATGCACGCGCGGCCGGACGAGCAATTGCGCGTCGCCCGCCTCTGGGCGCAATGTTTCGACAAATATAAAAGCAGGCGTTTCGATCATGCGCACCGGCGGCACAAGAAGGACGCCTCGCAGCGGGTCAGGATCGGCTATCTCTCCGGCGATTTCCATCGTCATGCGACGGCCCATCTCATGGTCGAGCTTTTCGAGCGCCACGACCGCCGGCATTTCGAACTGATCGCCTATTCGCATGGGATAGACGATCAAAGCGACATGCGCTGGCGTCTGCGCGACGCCTTCGACCGGTTTGTCGACATCAAGGACATAAGTTTCGCCGACACGGCGCAAATGATCTTCAACGACGAGATCGACATATTGGTCGAACTCAAAGGCTATACGCAGCACGCCCGCAGCGAGATCGCGTCGCTGCGGCCAGCGCCGGTGCAGGTGAGCTACATCGGCTATCCCGGCACGATGGGCGCGGATTTCATCGATTATGTCATCGCCGATCCCTTCGTCCTGCCCTTCGACCAGCAGGTTTTCTACAGCGAGCAAATCGTCCACCTGCCGCATTGCTATCAGCCAAACGACTCGCGCCGCCGGATCGCCGATCAGACGCCGGCGCGCGCCGCCTTCGGCCTGCCGGAGAATGGCTTCGTCTTCTGCTGCTTCAACAATGCCTATAAGATCACGCCACAGATCTTCAGCGTCTGGATGCGGCTCTTAAATGCCCTGCCCGATGCGGTGCTTTGGCTGTTCGACGCCAATCCGCTCGTCAAAGACAATCTGCGCGCCGAGGCCGCCAAACGCGGCGTCGACCCCAATCGGCTCGTCTTCGCGCCACGGGCGCAGAGCCCGGACCATCTCGCAAGGCACCGCCTCGCCGATCTCTTTCTCGATACGCTTCCCTATAATGCCCATACGACCGCGAGCGACGCGCTTTGGGCCGGTCTTCCGGTTCTGACCTGCGCGGGCGAGACTTTCGCGGGGCGCGTCGCCGGCAGTCTTTTGCATGCGGTCGGCCTGCCGGAACTCGTGACCCATTCTCTGCAGGACTATGAAACACTCGCCTTGCGGCTTGCGAGCGAGCCCATGGCGCTCTTCGCCTTGCGGCAGAAGCTTCTCCTCCAAAGGCTGACCGCGCCTCTGTTCGACGTCACGCGCACGACGCGCGATCTGGAAACGGCCTATATGCGCATGTGGGACACATGGACCTCCGGTGCCGAGCCGCAGGCTTTCGCGGTCGAGCCCGCCGAGGTCGACGCCGACGGCAAGCCAATACTTCTGAAGGAACCGCCGCGTTTCACCCGCATCGCCTATGAGGCCTGCCCGCTTTGCGGCAGCCATGATATTCCGCAGATGCTTGGCGCCGATTGCACCAAACATCCACTCTACAAGCCGGGCCTGCCCGAGACCATGATCTGGCACGAATGCGGCACCTGCCATCATGTGTTTACCGAAGGCTATTTCGGCGACGATGCCCTGGCGGTGCTTTTCGGCAATACGCATGAAGGCCAGACGGTCGGCCATGACATGGAGCGTCAGCGCGCCGTCTCGGCCCGCATGGTCGAGCGCGTCGCGCAGCATGTTACAGAGGGCGACTGGCTCGATGTCGGCTTCGGCAATGGTTCGCTGCTCTTCACGGCGGAAGAATGGGGCTATCGCCCGATCGGCATCGATCTGCGCAAGGATGGCGTGGCGATGATGCAAAAGCTCGGCTACGAGGCGCATTGCATCGATCTCGAGACCTTGGCCGAGGACGGCCGCTTCAGCGTCGTCAGCATGGCTGATGTGCTGGAACATATGCCTTTCCCGAAAAAGAGCCTCGCCACGGCGCATAGCCTGCTGCGGCCAGGCGGGATCTTGTTTCTGTCCATGCCGAATATGGACAGCATGCTCTGGAAGCTGCTGCACGCCAATAACGTGAATCCATACTGGGGCGAGATCGAGCATTATCATAATTTCAGCCGCAAGCGGCTTTATGCGCTCCTGGCCGAACATGGGTTCAAGCCGCTCGAATATCAGATCAGCGAACGCTATCGCGCCGGGATGGAAGTCATCGCGGTTAAGGTGTGATGGCGTCAGATTTTTTCGAAATTCACGGTGCTATATAAAATCCCATTATAGCAACGTTGTTTCACCCTTGGCGAGTAGAGAATGCCGACAAATTCTGGACTTGCGCTGCAAGAGCCTGCCGCTGCGTCGCCGCAAACGTCGCTCCTCGATTACATCATGTCTGGCAAAAGCGCGCTTTCTTCCGAACATTGCCAGCGTCTGATTGAGCGTTTTGAGGCAAGCGAAGCCGCTGAAGTTTGTCGGCGCGACGGCAGCCACAGCTTCACGCAGCTGGAGATTACGACGGCATGGCCAGACGAACATGCCTTGCTTCTGCCGGTCTTTCTGGAACACTTCGTAAGATACAAAAAACTCACGAGAGCATCTCATTGGCCTGCGAATATCGCCTTCGAACATCTTCGGATCAAGCGCTACCTGCCCAATGAGCAGGATTTCTTCGTTCCGCATGTCGATGTCGTGGACCAGGTAAGCGCGCGCCGCTTCGTCACTGCACTTATTTATTTGAACGAGCCCGAAGGTGGCGAAACGACTTTTCCGAATCTCGATCTCTCGATTGCGCCCGAGACAGGCAAGATATTGGTGTTTCCGCCGCTTTGGCTTTTTCCGCACGAAGGCCGCCCGCCACGGGTGTCTCCGAAATACATTCTTCATACATATCTCGGCTACGGCTCATAATGACTTTGGAAAGCAATACAGCTGAGATGGCCCGTGGGTGTGATGCAACCGCCTAGGCGACGTGGAACACTTCGCTCAGTCCTTCGACCGCGTCCCATAATTCGTCGAAATGTCCGATCACCCGGTCCGGCTTGAAGGTCTCGACCGGCAGCTCGGTATAGCCGAAATTGACCGCGACAACAGGGATCTTGGCGTTGCGAGCGGCGTCGATGTCGGTTCGCGAATCGCCGACCATGATGGCGCGGCGAGGGTCGCCGCCAGCCTTGGCGATCGTTTGCAATACCGCCTCGCCGTCGGGCTTGCTGACCGAAAACGTATCCTTGCCGCAGATCGCCTTGAACCGCTCGGCGACGCCGAGGGCGGTCAGCAGCAGAACCGATGGATATTCGATCTTGTTGGTGCAGACGGCGAAGTCCCAGCCCGCCGCCGCAAAACGGTCGAGGGCGTCGATGACGCCGGGGAATAGAACGGTCTCGTCAGCGATATGCGCTTCGTAATGGGCGAGATAATCGATGAAGAGCTGATCGAGCAGCTCTTCGCTGGCGTCGACGCCATTGGCCTTGAGGCCGCGTTGCACCAGTGCTTTCGCGCCCGTTCCAACCATGGCGCGCGCATCCGCAAAGGGGATTGCGGCGAGGCCTACGCGCACGAGATGGGCGTTGAGCGTCGATACGAGGTCAACGGCGGTGTCGGCCAACGTACCAAAGAAATCGAATACGAGCAGCGGATGGGACGTAAGGTCTTGAGTCA
>JAATEW010000338.1 GCA_015655535.1 Hyphomicrobiales bacterium
CGATCGGCTTCATGCCGCGCCGCTTGATGAAGGCGCTCTCGTGCATGTTCGAGCCATAGGCGAAATACCAGACCGTGTCGTGAGGGCGGCCCGACAGCTTGATCTTATGATGCCGATAGTACCAGCGCGACAGAGTCCAGGATTTCGCGGTCAGTCTGCGCCATCGTATTCTGATCGAGAAGGCTATTCTAACAAGCATCGAAGAAACTCGGCTTCACTTGTCATTGCGAGCGCAGCGAAGCAATCCAGGGGCAAAGGCTGGAGCAATGGCCCCGGATTACTTCGCTGCGTTCGCAAAGACGGTGAAGCATGCTACTCGACCGTCACGCTCTTTGCCAGATTCCATGGCTGATCGTCGGCTTCCTCAATGCAGGCCGGTATGACAGGCGGTGAGCCGCATAGGCACAGCTCAACGCTCCCTTCAAATGCGTTTACGCGCAAAGCGTCACTTGCTTGTCACGCGCTACCTCGTATGAACTTGGCTCATTTGTTAAAATCATGAGACGGGGACGACGCCATGACACGCAATATGACGCTCGGACTATCGCTGCTCGCCGGCGCCGCCCTGCTCGAGGCGGCAGTCGTCCCTGCCCTCATGATCGGCGGCGCGGCCGTGCTCGCGCCGAAATACCTCCCCAAGCTGCGCCGCGGTCTTCAGCCGCTGTTCAAATCGGCGCCGCGCTCCCGTATCAGGCGCACGGCTTTCATCCCCGCGCCGGTCGAAGACAAGGCATCGCTTGCCGTCCCCACCGGCTTCGCCGTCAAGCGCGCGCTCGCCAAGACGATCACCTTCCGCGTCATCGTCACGAGTCTGGACTTCACCGCGAATTACATCGTGATCGGCGAACTTGCGACCGCGGCGGGCCTTTCGGCTTTTGCTCTCGCCGCCGGTCCGTTCTTCTACTTTGCCCATGAACTCATCTGGAATAAATATCGCTCGTCGCGGATCACCGTCGATCTGCCGGTCCTCTTGCCGCCTTGGCGCAACGCGAAGGCAGCGCCGCCTGGCGAGCAGGCATTCACGCTCGATAGAGCGCTTGCCAAGACCATCACCTACCGGACCTTCGCGACAACGATGGATTTCACCACGAATTATGTGGTGATCGGCGACCTCGCAGCGGCCGCCGGCCTGTCGGCATTCGGCTTCGTCGTGGGCCCGTTCGTCTATCTCGCCCATGAGAAAGTCTGGGACCGCATCGGCGCGCCGGAAGCCGATACCGCCGCCCTGCTGCCCGTGCCCGCAAAGCGCACGCCTATTCGACGGTGACGCCTTTTGCCAGACTACAGGCCGGTTTCTGGTTCAAAACGATTGATCATCATGATCGGCTCGTTGCGATCACGACTCGCTTCAACCCGGTATCCAAGTAAATCCGCAAATATCTCGATCTGTTCGCCAACTTTGGCATCGGTCTTTATCCCCGGAACAATACTGTCTTGAATAAAAATGGTCGAAACGCGTCCACGTTCCGAAGCGATTTTGATGCAATGCGTAACGGCAACGTGTTTCGGAAGATCTGGCACGCCAATCATCGTGAATAACATTTGCAAATCTTTATTATCGCAGGCTGCGGGGGCCGAGGCGTATTTTGCCCTGAAATGTAGCTTTTGAGGCTGATCAACGAAATGCCTGGCTCATAATCTTTAGTTATGCGATCCCATTTCTCATAAATATTATTCAATGATACGTCTTCGTAAGCGAGAGCTTGCTGAGCAAGGCCGGGAGACGCAACAAACAAAGAGCAACTAGGACGCGTGGAAACATTTCGATCTTACCTTTTTAAAGTTCAAAATAATTTGTTCGGCATTGCATGGATTGCTTCACTCCGCTCGCACGCAATGACGGTTTACTCCACCGTCACGCTCTTCGCGAGATTGCGCGGCTGATCGGCGTCTTTGCCCAAAAGCACTGCCGTATGATAGGCGATGAGTTGCACCGGCACCGCATAGACCAACGCGGCGAAATCGGGCGGCATCAGCGGCATCACGATTACCGCCTCGGCATCTCTTGCAAAATCCTGCGCCTGACGCGGATCGCAAATCAGGATCAGGCGCCCGCCTCTTGCTGCGACCTCCTGCATATTGGAAATCGTCTTGTCGAGCACGGCATCGGTCGGCGCCAGGATGATGACAGGCATGTCTTCGTCGATCAGCGCAATCGGCCCGTGTTTCAATTCGCCGGCCGCATAGCCTTCCGCATGAACATAGGAGAGCTCCTTCAGCTTTAGCGCGCCTTCGAGCGCCAAAGGATAAGACGTGCCGCGGCCGAGATAAAGAATATCGCGGACCTTGGAGAGATCATGCGCCAGCTTCTCGACCAGCATCTCATGTTTCAGCACTTCGGCCATGAGGCCAGGGAGCGCCATCAGTTCCGAGACGAGCCGCGCTTCGTTCGTCTCATCCAAGGTTCCCCGCGCGCGGCCGAAGGCAAGCGCCAGCGCGGCCAGCACCGCGAGCTGGCAGGTGAAGGCCTTGGTGGAGGCAACGCCGATCTCAGGGCCCGCAAGCGTTGCCGCGGCGACATCGGCCTCGCGCGCCATGGTCGAGGTCGCAACATTGCAGACGGCGACCGTCTTCTGCCCGCAGGCTTTCGCCATGCGCAACGAGGCGAGCGTATCCGCCGTCTCACCCGATTGCGAGACGACGATCGTCAAGCCGCCTTCTTCGAGCGGCACGTCGCGATAGCGGAATTCCGACCCGATCTCGACATCGACGGCGAGCCGCGCGAAGCGCTCGAACCAATATTTAGCGGTGAGCGCGGCGAAATAGGCGGTGCCGCAGCCTGCGATCGTCAGGCGTTGAAGCTTCTTGGCATCGACCGGCAATTCGAAAGGTAAAGCAACGCGTCCTGCCGACATATCGAGATAATGCGCGAGCGTGCGCGCCACGACTTCCGGTTGTTCGTGGATTTCCTTCGCCATGAAGTGGCGGTAATTGCCCTTGTCGACCGTATAGGCCGAGGCCA
>JAATEW010000025.1 GCA_015655535.1 Hyphomicrobiales bacterium
GATCAGCGCAAGGTCGTCTTCGAGCAGCGCCGCGAGATGATGGCGCAGGAATCGCTCGAGGAGATGATCGATGACATGCGCCATGGCGTGGTGGAAGATCTCGTCACGAAATATGTCCCGCGCGACGCCTATCCTGAGGCCTGGGACATCGAAGGCCTCGCCAAGGGTATCGACTCCGCCCTCAATCTCGCTTTGCCTTTGGCCGATTGGGCCAAGGAAGAGGGCATCACCGATGACGAAATGCATGCCCGCCTGACGAAGCTCGCGGATGAATCCTATGCGGCGTGGGTCGAGAAAAATACGCCGGACCTGATGCGCTATTTCGAAAAGCAGGTAGTCCTGCAAGTGCTCGACCATCTATGGCGCGAACATCTCGTCACCCTCGATCATCTGCGCCAGGTGATCGGTTGGCGCGGTCTCGCGCAGCGCGATCCGCTGAACGAATATAAGTCTGAGGCTTTCGAACTTTTCGACGAATTGATCACGCATCTGCGCGAAGTCACGACGGCGCAATTGACGCATCTCGAAGTGGCCTTCGAGCCGACCGCCAATCCCGGGCCGCCGATGCAAGTCGCGTTGAGCGGCGGGGGATCGGCCGAGTCCGCTTTCGTCGGGGAAGGCGCATTGCCAGCGGCGCGGGATTATGGATCTCAAAACTATCCGCCTCTGACGAGCCAGGATAATGGCGGCGTCGCGACGCTGTCGCGCAATGCCGATGATCCGGCGACCTGGGGTAAGGTCGGCCGCAACGAGCCGTGCCCATGCGGATCGGGCAAGAAGTTCAAACATTGCCACGGCCAGATCGCTTAACGGCATGATCCTCAGAAGCCTCTACGACTTTTCGGACGAGTCATGCGTTCCGCAAAGCGGCCAGCGATCTCAAAAGTCGTAGGGCTTTTGACCTAGAATGCAGAACCGCTTGCCCGTGTGCTCGCGCACAGCGAACGCTCCCGTCACCGATTAGCTTCTCCTCATCGCCGAACAACATCCCCGGCGAACATTCTGAGGAGAGATACGATGATCAATTTCCGCAAAACCCTTGCCGTTACCCTCGCCGTCGCCGCCCTCGGCACGGGCATTGCCGCCACCTCCACTCCGGCTTCGGCTTGGGGCTATCACCCCTTCGGTTGGGGCCTTGCCGGCGCCGCCGCCGCGACCGGCCTCGCGATCGCCGCGACCTCCGCTGCCGCGAACCCTTACTATGGTTATGGCTACGGCTATGGCTGCTATCGTCAGCCGGTTGTCGACGTCTATGGCAACTACATTGGCCATACGCGCGTCTGCCGCTAATTCGCCGCTGATTTGAGACGTTGCCGCCGGGGACTCTCCCTCCGACAGCGCCAGTCGAGGCCTCCGGGACCGCAAAGGTTCCGGAGGTCTTCGGCGTTTGAAAGCATATGCCAATAAATGCTCTGGAGCGGGGGGCCTTCACAAAGAACGATTCAGTGTTTCTTAAGTTCTTTTAATCGCATCGGATTGATCCGGAGACCGCTTCGCACTTTTCGGTCCGATGCTCTAGCTCCGGCTTTCGATGAAGCGCTTACGCAAAAGCGCGTAGGTAATTTCGCCGTGCCGAAGATCTGAAAAATCGACCGATCGTTAAATTGCCGCGTGTGGCCGCACACAGAAGGCTCACCAAGCCAAGGCTACAGTCTCCTCATCGAGTTTTGCACGGCTGCCGTGCGCAAGGCGAAGAGGAGAGGGACATGAATGAGTTTCATCAATCTTTCATTGCTTTGTTTGTTGTCGTCGCGCTCGGCGCCGGCTTTTGCGCGGTCGCACCGTCTAGCTGGACGCAACCCCTGACGGCCGTCACCACTGCGGCGGCCGAAGCGGCGACGACCGAAAGCGGCATCTGCCATCTTGGCATTTGCCGCTGAGTTTTAGAGCTTCATTTCGCCGATTTTCCCCAACGGCGAAAGGAAAGGCGGCAGCCTCCGGAGCGACCCCCCTCCGGAGGCTGTTGGCTTTTCTGCTTCCACTCATAAAAGCAAGCTTCGCTCTTTGCGCCAATCCAGGCGCAAGATAGACTTGCGTGAGGCTCGGGCGGCGAATGACGATGAATCCCTGGATCGGACTTGCTCTCTTCCTCGCACTCTATTTTCTGATTCCGATTCTGTTCGGCATACGCGGCGCTTTGATCTCCTTCCTCCTGCCGCCGCTTGGTTTCTTCCTGTTCGGTTTCTACATGCTCATGCAGGATCCGAATTTCGGCACGCGTATTTCCGGCTTCGAGGCGGTCTATATCCTTTTCACGGGCGCCTTCGGCGGCCCTTTTCTCTTCGTCTTCTGTCTTTGGGTCGTGGCTTTCCCGGTCGCGGCTTTGGGCCTTTGGTTCAATGGGCGAAGGAAGAAACTGCAATGGGCCGAGACGCGGCAAAAAATTTGATCCGCTCGTTCGAAACATGATCTAACCTCGCCATGAGCGGCAAGGGCAAGGCGATGCGGGCGGAGGCGGGCGAGGTGGTCGCCGATGTCCTCGTGCCGGTCGCGATCGACATGCTTTATACCTATCGCATCCCGCCGCATCTCGACGTGGCGCCAGGCGATGTCGTCGACGTGCCGCTTGGCACGAAGCAAACCGTCGGTGTCGTCTGGCAGATTCGCAAAGGCGCCGGCGCCAATCTGAAAAACATCGAATCGCTTTTCGATATCGCGCCGTTGCGTGGCAACCTTAGACACTTTGTCGATTGGGTGGCGCGCTGGACCTTGAGCCCGCGCGGGATGGTTTTGCGCATGGCGATCGGGGCTGCCTTTCAAGCGGGCCCCGAGAAAGTCCGCGTGGGCGTGCGGCTCGTGGGTCCGCCGCCGCAACGTCTGACAGCCGCGCGGGTCCGAGTCATCGCGGCGGCCGAGGGCGGCCTCGCATTCTTAAAATCGGCCTTGGCCGAGGCGGCGGCCTGCTCCACGGGCGTGATCGATTCGCTGGTCGATGAAGGCACGCTGGAAACGATTGCGCTGCCGCCCGATCCTGTGGCGCTTCCCTGCGATCCGGCTTATGCGCCGCCGCGTCTTGAAACCGCGCAAAGGGCGGCGGCGGACAAACTCGCTGCCGCCGTCAAAGACAAAGTGTTTTCCGTTACTTTGCTCGAAGGCGTGACGGGTTCCGGCAAGACGGAAGTCTATTTCGAAGCCATAGCGGCGGCTTTGACGGAAGGCCGGCAGGCCTTGATCTTGATGCCGGAAATCGCACTCACCGCGCAATTCCTCAACCGGTTCGAGGCCCGCTTTGGCGCGCGTCCGGCGGAATGGCATTCGGGCGTGCCGTCGCGCAAGCGCGCCCGCATCTGGGCCGGCGTCGCCGAAGGCGAGGTCAAGGTCGTGGCGGGCGCGCGCTCGGCCTTGTTTCTGCCCTTCAACGACCTCGCGGCCATCATCGTCGATGAGGAGCATGAGGCGGCCTACAAACAGGACGACGGCGTCACCTATCACGCGCGCGACATGGCGGTGGTGCGCGGCCAGATCGAGAAGGCCGCCGTCATATTGGCCTCCGCGACGCCTTCAATCGAGACGCGCGTCAATGCCGAGCAGGGCCGCTACCGGCATCTCACCCTGAAGTCGCGTTACGCCAGCCGCGCCATGCCGGAGATCGCGGCCGTCGATCTGCGTAAAGAAGCAGCGCCGCGCGGCAAATGGATTTCGCCGCGTCTCGCCCATGCGGTCGAGGAAACCTTGGCGCGTGGTGAACAGACGCTCTTGTTTCTGAACCGGCGCGGCTATGCGCCGCTCACTTTGTGCCGGGCCTGCGGCCATCGCTTTCAATGCCCGAATTGCACGGCCTGGCTCGTCGATCATCGTTTTCGCAAGGCGCTGGTCTGCCATCATTGCGGCCATGTCGAGCGGCGGCCGGATCAATGCCCCGAATGCGAGGCGGTCGATTCGCTCACCGCCTGCGGCCCCGGTATCGAGCGGCTCGCCGAAGAAGTGGCGGAGCTTTTTCCCGACGCGCGGATACTTGTTCTATCTTCGGATTTTCCTGGTGGCACGGAACGGCTGCGGCGCGAACTCGAAGACATTGCAGCGGGGGGCTGCGATATCGTGATCGGCACGCAGCTCGTAGCGAAAGGCCATCATTTTCCGCAATTGACGCTGGTCGGCGTGATCGATGCCGATATCGGCCTTTCGACCGGCGATCCGCGCGCGGCGGAGCGTACCTTTCAATTGCTGCAACAGGTCACGGGCCGCGCCGGACGAGCGGAGCGACCGGGCCGTGCTTTGGTCCAGACCTGGCAGCCGGAGCATCCAGTGATCCGCGCGCTGATTTCAGGCGATGCGGCGCGTTTCTATGCGGAAGAAACCGAGCAGAGGCGGCGTGGCGGTCTGCCACCTTTCGGGCGGCTCGCGGCGCTGATCGTCTCAGGAAAAGACCGCGTGTCGGTCGAGACTCATGCGCGGGCGCTTGTCTTCGCCGCCTATGATCTTGCCCGCAAAAACGAATGGCCGCTGGCGCCCGTGGGCGGGCTGCCGGATGAAAAAGACATCGTGCTTCTGGGGCCGGCGGAGGCGCCGATCGCCGTCATTCGCGGCAGGCACCGGTTTAGGCTTTTGGTACGATCGCCGAAAAGCGTCGATCTTCAGGGATTCTTGCGCGCGCTTCTGAGGGCCGGACCGCCGGAGCGCGGCGGCGTGCGCGTCGCCGTCGATGTCGATCCGCAGAGCTTTTTATAAGCGATTCGGAATGGCCCCTTGGCCGGCGCCGAATGATGCAGGTCGATCGCAGGTGACTGCTGGTCCGACGGCGATTGAGGAATGATGGCAGGCGGTAGTCCGCAATTTGAAATTAAGCTTCCGAAAGCGTTTGGTCCTGATGCGACGGAAGACCTCGCGCACTCAACAGCGCAGTTCAAGAATTCCGCAGCAATTTTCGAAAGTTGACTAGGCCGAATATTGCGCCCAAGCCAAAAAGTAAGCCCCAAGCCATAAAGATGTATGGCCATGCATTCCAGGGGTCGCCAACCAAGCCCTCATTTTTTGGAGGATAGCCAAGGGTTATTGTCGTTAGGATGGAGAAAACAACGCCGATTAACGAGCGCCCCAATATGCCTGTTGAGTCCGGTTCGGCATGAACGAAACCGAATAGAAACCCTCCGGTGGGCACAGCGGCGGCGCCGCTCGACAAAACAAGCCAAACTAGGGAGCCTATCACCGACAGCCATTCTCTTTTTGAAAGGGAGTGCATTCTCACGAACCTAACAGAACTCAGGTACCTATCTGCCTTCGGCCAAAAGTGACCATCTCACTGAAACACGATCCGGAAGGCGGGGTCAGCACGCCCCGCGATCAGCTTCTTGCCGTCGCTTGCAACAATCTCGCGCTCGGAGATCAGGCCCGCTGGCACATCACTGACCTCGACCAGCGAGAAATCCTCTGTGCGGCCTTTACCGCCGCGTTCCGTGAGTATGGCAAGCCGCTGTCCGACATGGCTTGCGAGATGCGCGGCCAGCGCCTCGTCTCCCGCCGCGCGCAGGCGCGCCGCGCGCTCTTTGATAATGGTGCCCGGCAGCGGCGGCATTTTCGCGGCCGGCGTGCCGGGCCGCGCGGAGAATGGAAACACATGCAGATAGATGAGGCCGCAGTCCGCGATAAGATCGAGCGTTGCCTGAAACATCTCCTCGGTTTCGCCTGGAAACCCCGCGATGAGATCGGCACCGAAGACAATGTCGGGGCGCAGGCGCCGCAGCGCATTGCAAAGGTCGACGGCCTGTCGCCGCGCGTGCCGTCGGCCCATGCGTTTTAATGTGAGGTCATGACCCGCTTGCAATGAGAGATGCAGATGCGGCATCAGCCGCGGCTCGTGCGCGATGGCATCGAAAAGATCATCGTCGATCTCGATGCAATCGACCGAGGAAAGTCGCAGGCGCGGCAGGTCCGGCACGGCGGCGAGGATCGCTTTGACGAGCCTTCCCAGCCTCGGCCGTCCGGCAAGATTGTCGCCATAGGACGTGAGGTCCACGCCGGTCAGAACGATCTCGCGAAAGCCTTGCTTGGTCAGACGCACCGCCGCCGCGACGATATCCTTTTGCGCGACGGAGCGCGACGGCCCACGCCCATAGGGAATGATGCAGAAGGTGCAGCGATGATCGCAGCCGGTCTGAGCGCCGAGAAAGGCGCGCGTATGGTCCTCTGTGCCCTCGACGAGCGGCAAAGGATCTGCGGAGCGCGCCATGATGTCCGGCAGTACGCGGCTCTTGGGCTCGCGTTGCCAGGTCTCCGGCGCGGCCTTATCGGCATTGCCGAGCACTTGGAAAACTTCCGGCATGGCGGCGAAGCGTTGCGGATCGGTCTGCGCGGCGCAGCCGGTCACCACGATCTCTTTATCCGGGTGTTCTCGCTTCAACCGGCGGATCGTCTGGCCTGCCTGACGGACGGCCTCGGCCGTCACCGCGCATGTATTGACGATGACGAGATTGTTGCGGCCCTGCGCGATGGCTTCGCGCCGCATGGCTTCGGATTCGACGAGATTGAGGCGGCAGCCGAAACTGATTGTCTCGACGCTCACGCGGCAAGACCTGCGAAGAGCAGGGGATCGAGGACTTTCTGATATTCGAAAGCGACGGGCCCCGTCATCTCGACTTCATTGTCGCTTTCGCGCCAGGCGATATGAAGATCGCCGCCGGGCAAAGTCACGCGCGCGGCGCGTGCGGTGAGACCGCGCCGAACGGCTGCGACGAGTGTCGCGCAGGCGGCCGAGCCGCAAGCTTGCGTCAATCCGGTGCCGCGCTCCCAAACATTCAGGACGATGTGATCCGGGGTCACGACCCGCGCGAAGGAAATATTGGCGCGCTCGGGAAAGAGCGGATGATGTTCGAGCAAAGGCCCGAGCTTTGCGAGATCATGGGTCTCGGTATCGTTCAGAAAAAACACCGCATGCGGATTGCCCATGCTGACCATCGCGGCCGGCGGTAAAGCAACAGGCGGCGGAAGCTCCAGGGCGACGCGATCCGTATCCGGCACGGGGCCGCGCAGCGGTATCTCGTCCCAGGCAAAGCGCGGCTGCCCCATATCGACGGCAAAGCGCATCTCGCCCTCGCGGCGGCAGGCAAGCCGCGCTGCCGCCGTTTCCAGCACGAGAGAGGCGCGGCCGGTTCCGCGCAGCAGCCACCAGGCGACGCAGCGTGTGCCATTGCCGCATGTGGCGGATTCCGACCCGTCTATATTGAAGATTTTCATAAAAGCGTCGGTATCTTTCGCGCGCGGATCGAAAAGCACCATCAACTGATCGAATTTGAGACCCTCGCCGCAGCCGATGGCGCGTACCTCTTCGGCCGTTACCGAAAGATCCGTGCCGCGCAGATCGAGAACGACGATCTCGTTGCCGAGTCCGTTCATTTTCGTCACTGTCTTTTTCGCAAGCGGGCTCATAGGGCGGTCGTTCATCTCCGGTTCGGACATGATATAAGAAAAATCAGGCTGATAGTCATGGTTTATCGGCGCTTGCGGCAAATCGGCGGTCAAACCCGATGCTGTGACATTCCAAGGCAATCTTGGCAGGCGAAATTGATGCAAGTCAGGGCGTCCGCCGGGGGAAATCGCCAAAAACCCAGCTTACGTGACGAGGGAGCGCGCCGTATGAAATCCGCTAGCATCAGGCATATTTTCGGCGCGGCGCTCCTATGCGGAGCGGCTCTTTTTGCCTGCGGCGTAAGCCCGCAACCGGGTTTTGCGCAGACGGCTGAGCCAAAAGCCGCCGAACCGCAGGCCACGCCCGCCTCGCCGGCTCCCGCGACATCGGCGCCTGCGACGCCTGCCTCACCGCCTTCGGCTGTCGCCCCTGCGTCTCCGGCGCCCGATACGGAAACCAAGGGCGCGCCCGGTGTTCCAGGCATTCCCGACGATGCGACGACGCAGACGCTCGATATTCCGTCGCGCCCCGTCGCTTTGCTGCACGCCAAATCCGATTGGGACTCGGGCTTCAAGTCGATCATGAAATCGATCGCCACGGTCGAGGCGGAAGTTGCCAAAGCCGGATTGAAGCAAGGCGGCAAGGCGATAGCGGTCTTCACCGAGACGAATGACAATGGCTTCAGCTACGAGGCCATGGTCCCCTTGACCGCAAAGCCCGAGGGTAAGACCGAACTCTCAAACGATGTGAAGATCGGCGATTCCCCGGCAGGCAAGGCGATCAAGTTCCAGCATCGCGGTGCTTATGACGATATCGATTCGACCTATGATCTCATCACCGCCTATCTCGACGAAAAAGGCCTCGAAGCGCAGAATCTTTTCATCGAGGAATATCTGACCGATACGAAGAACTCAGACGATCAGGCGCTGGAAGTCGATATTTACGTCTTCATCAAGTGAGCATCATCCCGAAAAGTTGGAGACTTTTCGGATGAAGATGATGCGGCAAAATGAAAATGCGCGAAGGCACGTCGTTTCGAGGGCTTTTTCTCGTGGAATGAGGCTCTTGCGCATCAAGACCTGATGTTCATAAAGGCGGTATGACCGCTTCCGCCCTGCCCGCCGCCAAACCGGGGCTGCTGCCGCTTCGTGTCTATTATGAAGACACAGATTTTTCCGGCAGCGTCTATCACGCGTCCTATCTGCGTTTCTTGGAACGCGGCCGGACAGAGCTTTTGCGCGCGCAGGGTGTAGACCAAAGCGAAATGTTCGCGGGCGCGTCGGGGGCCGCCTCCTATTTCGTCGTCCGTGCCATGAGCCTCGACTTCTTGAAGCCTGCGCGGATGGACGACGAATTGATCGTCGAGACTTTGATCGCGGACTTGGGTGGCGCCTCGATCAGGATGGATCAGAGAATCTTACGCCAGCAAGATGTTCTTCTGGCTGCCAAGGTAAAAATCGCCCTTGTGACCGAGGGCCGCGCGCGGCGCCTTCCTGCCGGGCTTCTGGCAAAATTGGCCGGGTCGGTTACTGAAGCTTCGTAACGAACGCAAGCTATAGTGCATTACGGCACGGCAATCTCACTGTGTCCTCGGCCGCCACGACAGATCGTCTGACCAGACATAGATCGAAATCGCGGCCAGAAACAAAACCACGCCGACCCAAAACAGCGGCGAATGGTGAATGCGCCGCCAATCGCGCGCGGGCGCTACGGGCTTCGGACGGTCTCGATGATGATGGTCGTGGCTCACCTTGGCTCCTTTTCGCGCCCTCTTGATCACCCTCCCTCAGATGGCTGAACAAACCGTCACTGTCATGCTCAAGCTAAGCCTCTATTTGCAGCCCAATCCGGGCTATTCTAAACCTCTCCTTAACCTTGCTGGCGGCTTAAACTTCTTGGCGAGGGTTTGAGCGGCCTGCCCGCCGCCTGAGCCCCACAATTGACGGATTTACAGGTAAGGACAGTTGATCCTGAAATTTTTGCCTGAAACCGCGCCCATTTTCTGAAGGACGACCTGATGAATCCCACCGATATAGCCTCGCCCGATCTGGCGCCGGTCGCCGAGGTCACCCTGATCGGCATGTTCTGGTCGGCGCATTTCGTCGTGAAACTGGTGATGCTCGGCCTTCTCGGCGCTTCCGTCTGGTGCTGGGCGATCATCGTCAACAAGGCGATCCTCTTTTCCAAGACGCAGCGCGAGATGGACCGGTTCGAACAGGTCTTCTGGTCGGGCACTTCGCTCGAAGAACTCTACACGAGCCTGTCCTCGCA
>JAATEW010000331.1 GCA_015655535.1 Hyphomicrobiales bacterium
TACGCGAGGTCGCGCGGCTTTACGCGACAGCCCGCACCTCGATCATCTTCTGGGGCATGGGCATCAGCCAGCATGTTCACGGTACCGACAATGCGCGCTGCCTGATCGCACTCGCGCTCATCACCGGCCAGGTCGGCCGGCCGGGCACAGGCCTGCATCCGTTGCGCGGCCAGAACAACGTCCAGGGCGCCTCGGATGCGGGCTTGATCCCGATGTTCCTGCCGGATTATCAGCCGGTCGGCCGCACCGATCTGCGCGAGCCGATCGAAGCGCTGTGGCATCAAAAGCTCGACCCCGTGCGCGGCCTCACCGTCGTCGAGATCATCAATGCGATTCACGCTGGCGAGATTCGCGGCCTTTATGTCGAGGGCGAGAATCCGGCCATGTCGGACCCCGACCTGCAACATGCGCGCGGCGCGCTCGCCATGCTCGACCATCTCGTCGTGCAGGATCTTTTCGTCACCGAGACGGCCTTCCATGCCGACGTGATCCTGCCGGCCTCGGCCTTCGCCGAGAAGGTCGGCACGTTTACGAATACCGATCGCCGCGTGCAGATGGCGCGTCAGGTCGTGACGCCGCCTGGCGACGCGCGCCAGGATATCTGGATCATCGAACAGATCGGCAAGCGCCTTGGCCTCGACTGGAATTATCAAAGCGTTGGCGAGGTCTATACCGAAATGGCGAAGACCATGCCGTCGCTCAACAATATTTCCTGGGAGCGGCTGGAGCGCGAAGGCGCCGTCACCTATCCGGCCGATGCCACCGACAAGCCCGGCAATGAGATCATCTTCACGACAGGTTTCCCGACGGAAAGCGGACGCGGCAAAATCGTGCCGGCCAATGTCCTGCCGCCGGCGGAACTGCCCGACGAAGATTATCCGATGGTGCTTTCGACCGGCCGCGTGCTCGAACATTGGCACACGGGCTCGATGACGCGGCGCGCCAATGTGCTCGACAATCTGGAGCCGGAGGCTGTCGCCTTCCTCTCGCCGAAGGATCTGCGCCGGTTCGATCTGTGGGCCGGCGATTTCATCAAGCTCGAGACACGTCGCGGCGCGATCATGGTCAAGGTGCGCGCCGATCGCGACGTGCCGGAGAACATGATCTTCATGCCCTTCTGCTATGCGGAAGCGGCGGCGAATATCCTGACCAATCCGGCGCTCGATCCGTTCGGCAAGATTCCGGAGTTCAAGTTCTGCGCCGCGCGCGTGTCGAAGGCCGAGGTTCTGACCGAGGCGGCGGAGTAGCGCTGCGCATCAGCGCTTTCCCAAACCCCATGCTGAGGAGCCCGCAAAGCGGGCGTCTCGAAGCACGAGGGCTTTGACATTAAGAAAAAGATGGTAGAGCCCTCGCCCTTCGAGCAGAGCCCTCGCCCTTCGAGACGGCAGCTTCGCTGCCTCCTCAGGGTGGGGGCTTCTGAAAGGCCTTTTTAATCGCAACTCAAGGCCGCGCCAAATGACTGAACCCATCTTCGGCGTTCTGCTCGCGGGCGGCCTCGCCCGCCGCATGGGTGGCGGCGACAAGGGCCTCAAGGTGCTCGGCGGCGAAACGATCTTGTCGCGGATCATCGCGACTGTGGCGCCGCAATGCAAAGGCCTCGTGCTTAACGCCAATGGCGACACGGCAAGGCTTATTGACCTTGGCTTTCCGATCGTGCCCGATGATGTGCCGGGCTTCGCAGGTCCGCTCGCCGGCATCCTGGCAGGCCTCGATTGGATCGCGGCGCATCATCCCGAATGCGAACTCGCCATTAGTATTCCGACCGATACGCCATTCTTGCCGGCCGATCTCGTCGCGCGTCTGCAAGAGGCCCGCGCCAGCACCAAAGCCGACATCGCCATTGCCACGTCCGGTGGCTCGACGCATCCCGTCGTCGCGCTCTGGCCGATTGCCCTGCGTCATGACATGCGCAAAGCGCTTGTCGAAGAGCAGATCCATAAGATGGGCTTTTTCATCGACCGGCATAAAGTCGCCCACGCCGATTGGCCCGTTAAACCTTACGATCCGTTCTTCAATGCCAATGAGCCGCAAGACATCACTGAGGCGGAAAAGATTTTGGCAGAGTTAGAACGCTAAGGCATCGCGCCTTGCCTTCTTAAGAAGCTGCCGAAACCCGTCCGTGATATCGCTTGGGAAACCTAAAGCCGGCTTACCAACATTACTTCGATGATCAGTCAGGCCTAGCCACACCTTGCGGGCAGCCGCCCTGCAGGGGGCCGCGCACTTCATCGCCGTCGAATGACTGGCCCATATGCAGATCGGCACAGTTCGAGCCGCCTGACGGACTTTCGCTTGGAAGCGAGGAGTCCGTTGTCGCAGGTCCGCTGCTCAAGCGACCTGCTGGCGAAGCGGCGATCGCGATAGCTGCCGGCAAGAGGACTATAGCAACCAGCCAGATTGAGACACGGACGGCCA
>JAATEW010000250.1 GCA_015655535.1 Hyphomicrobiales bacterium
GGCGGACCTGCCCGGGTCAAGGAGCAACGCCGCCCGCGAACCGCTTCAGGCGACCGGCGCCTTGTCCAGACCGAAGCCCTCGTGCAACGCGCGCACGGCGAGCTCCGTATACTTCGCGGCGATGATGCAGCTGATCTTGATCTCGCTGGTGCTGATGGCCTGAATGTTGATGCCCTCGCTGGCGAGGATGCCGAACATCTTGGCCGCCACGCCGGCGTGCGAGCGCATCCCCAGGCCGACGATCGACACCTTCACGATGTCCGGATCGTACTCTACCGGCTCGCTGCCATATTCCGCGGCTGTCTTCTCGATCAGCTCCTTGGCGCGAGGCAGATCCGACTTGGCGACGGTGAACGTGACGTCGGTCGTGTCCTTGCCCCCACGAGAGGGGCTCTGGATGATCATATCGACCGAAACGTTGTGCTCGGCGAGCATGCCAAAAATCTTGGCTACCACGCCGGGCTTGTCCTTCATGCGCACGAGCTGGACCTTGGCTTCGCCCTTGTCGTAAGCGACGCCTGCTACAGCCACCGACTCGAAACCTTCTTCGCCGACTACCATGGTACCTGTCCGATCGCTGAAGGAGGACCGCACGTGCACCGGAACTCCGTATTTCATCGCTACTTCGACGGAACGAATCTGAAGCACCTTGGCCCCCAACGAGGCGAGCTCGAGCATCTCTTCGTAGCTGATGCGATCGATCTTGCGCGCCGAGGGGCAGATGTTCGGATCGGTCGTGTAGACGCCGTCGACATCCGTATAAATATCGCAGCGCTCGGCCTTGATGGCCGCGGCAATCGCCACGGCGCTCGTATCGGACCCGCCACGCCCTAGAGTCGAGATGCGGCCGGTTTCCTTGTGCAGCCCCTGGAAGCCCGCGATGACAGCGACCTCCTTGCGTTCTTCAAAGCCTTTGAAGATCGCCGACCCGTCTATATCGGCGATACGGGCCGACCCATGCGCGTCGGAGGTCAGGATCGGCACCTGCCAGCCCTGCCAGGAGCGCGCCGGAATGCCCATATCCTGCAGCACGATCGCCAAAAGCCCGGCGGTAATCTGCTCGCCCGCCGCGACCACCGCATCATATTCGCGCGGATCGTAGAAGCGCGAGGCGATCCGGCACCAATCCACCAGTTCGTTGGTCTTGCCGGACATGGCGGAGACGACGACGGCTATGTCATAGCCCGCTTCCACCTCGCGCTGCACATGCCTCGCCAAATTGCGAATGCGGTCCACGTCGGCGACCGAGGTGCCGCCAAATTTCATCACGAGACGGGCCATTGGGTCCGGATAGGTCTTTCAGGGTTGAGGAGAAGGCGTTGGCGCCTCGCGCCGCGCTGCAAGGGCGGCTATACATGACGAGCGGCGAAAGTGAAGTCAATCTTGGCTGTGTGCCGCAATGTAGGAACTTAAAAATATGGTTGAATCGGGCCGGAGCCCCAAAAGTGCGTTTTCCCGGGCGGGGTCCGTCGACGAGGCCGAAGTTTCGAACTTCGACCGGCTTGGCGCCGACTGGTGGCGGCCGGACGGGCCGATGCGGGCCCTGCATAAGTTCAACCCCACCCGCGTCGCCTGGTTGAAGGATGTGCTTGTGGGGGAGCTGCTCCCCGACGGGGGGGCCGATCCGGACAAGCCGCTCGTCGGTCTCAAGCTCCTCGATATAGGCTGCGGCGGCGGCGTTCTATCGGAAGCTCTGGCCGAACTCGGGGCCGATGTGACCGCGATCGACCCAGCGCCGCGCAATATCGAGATCGCCAAGGCGCATGCCGAGAAATCCGGGCTTTCGATCGATTATCGCTGCGTGAGCGTCGAGGCGCTTGCCGCCGAGGAGACAAAATTCGACGCGGTGCTTGCCATGGAAGTCATCGAACATGTGCGCGATCTGCGCGGCTTCATGAAAGCCGCGGCAAGTCTGGCCCGGCCGGGCGGGATTTTATTCGCTGCCACATTGAACCGGACGTTGAAGAGCTATGCGCTCGCGATCGTCGGCGCCGAATATATTCTGCGCTGGGTCGCGCGCGGCACGCATGATTGGCAGAAATTCGTGACGCCCGCCGAACTGACGGCGGTGTTGAAGCGAAGCGGCCTCGATGTCTTCGACAAGACCGGCGTGGTCTATGATCTCTTTTCCGACCGCTGGAAGGTGAGCGCGGATATGGAGGTCAATTACATGTTGGCCGCGCGGCGGAACGTGGTAGTGGCGGGGTGAAGGGTCACATGGATGAATTAAAAACCAAGCGTAGGCTTGTCATTGCGAGCGCAGCGAAGCAATCCAGAGCAGTCGCTCGGACTATGGCATGGATTGCTTCGTCGCTTCGTTCCTCGCAATGACGGACCTGACTTTTAATTCAGCTCTTCGGGCGCCGCCGGCACAGGCATGATTCCGATGCCGTCTTCGATCAGCGCTTGCGCTTCTTCGAGCGTGGCCTCGCCGCGAATGGGATGCTCAGGCGCTTCGCCCTCGTGCATCTTGCGGACTTCTTCCGGAAAGCTTTTGCCGACATCGATCGTGTTGGCGAGAATCTTTTCGCGCATGGCGCCGATCATCGCGCGGATCGCTTGGCTCTGCGCGTCGAGCAGGGCCGGCGGCACTTGCGGCGCTTGTTTTGGCATCGGCGGGATCACTTCGCCTTCGACGACGTTGGTGTCTCCAGCCCGGCCCTCGATCATATGTCCGCGATGGCTTGCGATGGCAGGCGCCATGATGGCTTTCGTCACCTTGCCGGAGCCGCAGACGGGGCAGGGCACGAAGCCGCGTTCGGCCTGCTGGTCGTAGGCCGCGCCATTGGCAAACCAGCTTTCGAAGACGTGGCCGCTGTCACAAATGAGTGAGAATTTGATCATCGCGCCGCGAGATCGGCCAAAACCAGATCGAGCTTGCCGCCCCAGTGAAGCTCCTGAAGATCGTCGCAGCCGCCGATATGCGTCTCGTTGAAGAAGATCTGCGGCACGGTGGTGCGGCCATTGGCGCGCTCGGTCATCTTCTGGCGGGCCTCCGGATCGCCGTCGACGGAAATCTCGTTGAAGGCGAGATTCTTCTTCTTCAGAAGATCCTTGGCGGCGCGGCAATAGGGACAGGTGCTGGTCGTATAGATCGTGATTTCGACTGGAGCGGACATCTCGTTTCCCTCAGGACCTCGCCCTGGCGCAGCCGCGGGCCGGTCTCCAACTCATATTCGCCCGTTTATATGGGTATTTACGCGCCTGTCACAACCCGGGCGAAGACGAGCGCATCGACACGGGCGGCGCCCGCCCGCAAAAGCACCCGCGCCGCCGCGTTGAGCGTCGCGCCGGAGGTGAGCACATCGTCGATCAGCACAAGGGCGCGGCCCTCGATTCTGATCTTTTCCGCCTCCGGCACCGCGAAGGCGCCGTGCATGTTTTCGGCGCGCTGAATCTTTGTCAGGCCGACCTGCGAGGGCGTCGCCTTGGTCCGCTCAAGGACGAAAGGATCGTTCGGCACTTTGGCTGCCTTGGAAATCACTTCGGCGAGCGCATTGGCCTGGTTGAAGCGCCGCCAGAAGAGCCGGCCGCGATGCAGCGGGATCGGCACGAGGAGGTCGGCTTCGGCCAGAAGCTCGCGTCCAGCCCGTGCCATCTGCCGGCCGAGCGGCAAAGCCAATTCGAGCCGGTCGCCATATTTCAGCCTATGGATCAGATGGCGCACCGGCCCATCCTCGAAGCGCGCGACCGCGCGGGCCCGCGCATAGACGGGCGGATGCGCGATGGCCTCCGGCGACAGCAGGCCCTCGGCGCCGAGATCGGCGGCATAGGGCGTCCCCAGCCGATCGCAAAAGGGCCGCTCGATGAAGCGCACCTGGCCCCAGCAGATAGGGCAGAGCGCGCCATGCGCCTCGATCGCCGCACGGCAGGAGATGCAGCCCGGCGGAAAGACGATATCGAGGGCCTTGCGGCTCAGATGCCGCGCCGCCGCGCCAAGCTGCATCGCGGCGCGTGCCGCCGGATTGGGTTTAGGGTTTTCGATCAGATTATCGCCGAGCATCGGCAAGCCTAACCGCGAATAAATTGTCTGCAAAGCGCTTGCCCCGCGGGCAGGCTCTTTTATAGCTGATCTCCTGAAGCGGGAAACGATGGCCATTTATATGAATGGAAAGCCAAAGATAGGCGAGTCCGTGTCCCAAGCGCCGATCCGCATCTTCGACCGTAGCTTGCAGCGCCGCAGGCTGGCGCGGGCGCTTGCCAAAAGCCCAGCGAATTTTCTCTTGAATCGGGCCGCCGAGGACCTGGTCGAACGGCTGAGCACGGTCAACCGCAGCTTTGCGACCGTCCTCGATCTCGGTACGCCCGGCCCAGAACTGGCGCAAAGGCTGGCTTTGATCCCGAACGCGCAAGTTGTTCGTCTCGCGCCTTTACCTGAAACGCTGGCGCCCGCGCCGACCCTCAATCTCGTCGGCGATGAAGAGGCGCTGCCCTTCGCGCCAGGCCGCTTCGATCTCGTCGTTTCCGCGCTGGCGCTTCAATCGGTCAATGATCTGCCGGGCAGCCTCGTGCAAATCCGGCATGTGCTGAAGCCTGACGGGCTTCTGCTCGCCTGCCTCGCAGGCGGCCGGACCCTGCATGAATTGCGCACCGCTTTCGCCGTTGCGGAAAACGATGTTTCGGGCGGCATCAGCCCGCGCGTCGCGCCCTTCGTCGATGTGCGCGACATGGGCGGGCTTTTGCAGCGCGCCGGCTTCGCGCTGCCGGTGGCCGATATCGAACCTCTGACCGCGCGCTACGATACGATGTTCGATCTGATGGCGGATCTCCGCGCCATGGGCGCGACGAATACCCTGGTTGAGCGCGCGTGCCGGCCCTTGCGGCCCGCGATCCTGATCCGTGCGGCGGACATCTATGCCGAGCGTTTCAGCGACCCCGACGGACGCGTGCGGGCGACCTTCGAACTTTTGTTCATCTCCGGCTGGGCGCCGCATGAGAGCCAGCAAAAGCCTCTTGCGCCTGGCTCGGCGAAGATCAGTCTCGCCGAGGCCTTGGGCACGAGAGAGACGAAATTGAAACCTTAAGTCAGGGAGTCACGTTCGAGCGGCGGCGGCGCGGGCGAAGACGAAACCTCATCATAACGGTTGGGACCATTATCGCCTTTCTTCAGTCCGACCGAAATAATGAGAGCGAGAAGCAAGGCCAATATCACCCATCCAACCCAAGGTTGGATAAGGTCGAGCCCACGCGCATTTTTAGCTGGAGGCCATAAAATAAGACTGACGATTGGCAGAACGATCGAGATGCAGAAAACCCCGATCCAACCCCAGTAAGGCGCAAGGCCGAAATCCTTCATGCGTTTGCCGATTAGAATTGCAATGAATAAAATCAAGACGTCGGTCTTGAGCAGGAAATCCCAATCCGGCCTGAAGACCACGACGACGGCCGCTACGATCCGAACGGCCAGAATCAAGCCGACCAACTGCCAATATAATTTCTGGCCTAGCCGGCCCTTGAAGGAAAACGGGCTATTCGATGCGGTCAAAGGAATTCTCCTCATTAAACTGACTCAAATACGTTTGGCGGCGCAGAACGGTGTTGTTCCCCCTGCCACAATATTCGGTTCTTTTTAAGCTTGCTCCGAGTATCGTGGCGGTGGGAAAACCTGTCCAGTGTGGGATTGGAAAATCTTGCAAATTTATGATGACGTGATTGCAGGGCTCGCACTGCTGGCTAGGATATGACATGTCCATCTTCCGGCTTTGAAAGCCTGGAACTATGCGCCGGCCGTTTGGAGAAATATGATGAGGATCGTCTTGGTGAGCGTGATGACCGTGGCTTCGCTGCTTATCGGGTCTTCTCAACTCCTGGCCCAAAGCCCGCCGCATAGCGAGGGACAATGCGGCGGCACAATGCGGGGGTATGACGGCCGCGAATATCCATGCGGGCCGATTCGCAAACCCGCTTGCGACACGAACAATGCACGCTGTGTTTGCCTCGAACGCGTGGAGTGCGGCGGCAGAAGCAACGAGCCTTATTAAGGCGTCTGGCAGTTCATTCCAAACCCTCATCCTGATGAGCGAGCGCAGCTCGCGTCTCGAATGACGAGGGTTTAGAAGAAAGTAAGTTGATGCCGATCCCTCGCCCTTCGAGACGCGCGCCTATGGCGCGCTCCTCAGGGTGAGGGATCAAGTTATCGACCGGCCCGCGAAGCGCGCCTAACGGCCGTTCGCAATGGTGCGAACCTTCACTGCACCAATTCCCACGTCACCGTGACCGAGGTTTCCAAAGTCTCTATGCCCGCCTCGATCGGGATCGCAGCGGATGCCGCTTCGGGCGCGGGCATGGCGGCTGCCATGGCGAGTTTCGCACGCGGCGCGGCTGGATAGGGCGTTCCTTCGCCGGGCGGCACGATCTCGATCACACGCCCGAGCCTCAAACCGAGCGCATCGACATAGCTTTGGGCGCGGGACAAGGCATCTTTCGTTGCTTCTGCCTGCAATGCGCGGAGCCTCGTTTCGGGATGCTCGACCTCGAATGTGATCCCGCCGAAATTATTCGCGCCTTTTTCGATCAATTGGCGGGCCAGTGCGCCTGCTTTGTCGATCGCATGCACGCGGACTTCGAGCGCATTGCGGGCCGAATAAGCGCGCAAAGTGTGCTTCACCAAATGACCGCTGGCGTCGCGGCTCTCGTCATAGACGGGCGAGAGCGTGACGGAGACCGTGCGGATGTCTTTCGCATCGATCCCTTGCGCCTTGACCTCGCCGACGACGGCCTGAGTGGCTGCTGCATTATCGGCCGCGGCAGCCGATGCCGCCGGGCGCTCCGTCACGACCGCGAAAGAGATGATGGCGAGGTCCGGCACCACATCGGCATGGGCCGAGCCTGTCGTTGTGATATGCGGAAGCTGGTCTTTGAGAGGGACGTCCTGCGCATGGGCGTTTGCAGCAAAACTCAAGAAAACACACGAGAGTGAAATGCGAAGCAGGGACATTGTCGTGACCTTTTTAAAAAACGTTCGGAGATAACAGCAAAGCTTTCATGAGTTCATGATGACGATTTCTGGGCGCTACGGTGTCATGGACCTAAAAGCAAAATCATTGGGCGCCCATCCTTCCCCTAATAGGGGAAGGATGGGCGCCCATAGCCCGTCGTTTGCGACGGGCTATGGCGAGGCGGATGGGGTGACCCCACCCGTCATGCTTCGCATGACACCTTCCCCGGAGGGGAGGGATTGCGCTCAATTCAAGGCTTGTTCCAGCGTCTCGAAGGCGCGATCGACGACCACGGCAAGCAGCGAGACTACGATGGCGCCCTCGATCACATAGGCCGGGTTCGAAGCCGAAAGCCCTTCGAGAATGGGCGAGCCGAGCGATAGAGCCCCGACCGAAGAGCCGATAGTCGCCGTGCCTATATTGATGATCGTCGCGTTGCGCAGCCCGGCGAAGATGAAGGGCGCGGCGAGCGGCAGTTCGATGCGCCACAAAAGCCCCGCCGGCGAAAAGCCCAAGCCCAGAGCCGCGTCGCGCGCGGAACCCGGCACGGCATAGAGGCCAGCGATCGTCGCTTCCAAAATCGGTAGGGTCGAATAGAGCACGAGCGCGACGAGTGTCGGCGCGGCGCCATAGCCGAGAAGCGGGATGGCAAGCGCCAGAACCGCGACCGGCGGAAACGTCTGGCCGATGGCGGCGAGCGCGCTGACGAGGGGCAGAAATTCTTTGCCGCTTTGGCGCGTGACGTAAAGCGCGGTGCCTATGCCGATAAAGGCTGCGACAGCGGTCGAGGCGAAGACCAATTCGCAATGCGCCACTGTCAGCTCAAAGAAGCTTGCCCGCGTATAAACTGGGCGCAGCAGGTCGGGAAAAAGCCAATGGAACAGTGGCGCTGTCGAAGGCATGAGAAAGACGGCTGCCAGGAACACCGTGAGCAACAAAAAGAAGGGCCAATGGGCGGCGCGTGCTCCGGGCGATTGCGCTTCAGCTTCCATGCGGCGCCTCGATCAGATCGGCGACCGTGAGTGTGCCGACGCGGCGGCCGTCGCGGTCCTGAACGGCGAGCATCGCGCAGCTTTCGCTCAGCATGAGGTTCAAAGCGTCCTTCAGGCTCGCATCGGCAAAGATTGGCGGTGCCTGCACATTCGTCTCGGGCCGCATGCGTGTCGAAACGGGCTCGAAATCGAGCAGGCGCAGGCGCGGCGCCGTGCCGCCGATGAAAGTCTCGACGAATTCATCTTTGGGCCGTGCCAATATCTCTTGCGGCGTGCCCGTCTGCGCGATCCGGCCTTTGTTCAGAAGCACGATCTGCGTGCCGAGTTTCAACGCCTCGTCTATGTCGTGGGTGACGAAGATGATCGTCTTTTTGCTTTGCGCATGGATGCGCCGCATGGCGGCTTGCAGGCTCGCGCGGCTCGGCGGATCGAGCGCGGAAAAGGGCTCATCCATCAGAATAATGTCCGGGTCGCCCGCGAGCGCGCGGGCAACGCCTATGCGCTGCTGCTGACCGCCCGACAATTGCCGCGGATAGCGTGAGAGCCAGGCGGGATCGACCTCGGTCAGCGCGACGATCTCATCGAGACGCTTGGCGCATTTCTCTTTCGGCCAGCGCAAAAGACGCGGCACGGTCAGAATATTGTCGGCGACGGTCCAATGCGGAAAGAGCCCCACCGATTGGATGACATAGCCGATGCCGCGCCGCAGCTGGTCGGGCGGAAGCGTTGCGATGTCGGCGCCGCGCAAAGAAATGCGTCCGGTATCGGGCGCGATCATCGCATTGATCATGCGCAGCAGCGTGGACTTGCCGCAGCCGGACGGCCCGACAAGCGTGCAGAAGGTGCCGTCTTCGACCTTGAGCGACAGGCCGTCGATGGCTTTCAACGCGCCGAATGTCTTGCTGACGGAATCGACCTCTATCAAGCCTGCCCCCGCGCAACTGACAAAAGAAGCTGAAAGCCGAGATCGGTACCAAGCGCCAAAAGAATGATCGGAATCGCGCCGACGAGCACCAGGTTGAGCGCATATTGGCCTATGCCCTGGAAGACGAATGTGCCGAGCCCGCCGGCGCCGATCAAGGCCGCCACGGCGGCAAGCCCGATCGCTTGGACCGTGACGACCCGCATGCCCGAGAGCAGCGCGGGCAGGGCGAGCGGCAGATCCACTTTCAGGGCACGCTCGCCTGCGGTGAAGCCCAGACCTTTGGCGGCGTCTCTCACATCTGGAGACACCGCGTCGAGGCCGGTCACGCCGTTTCGCACGAGCGGCAGGAGCGCATAGAGCACGAGCGCGATGATCGCGGGCGTGCGGCCCGTCCCGCCGATGCCGAATTGAGCGAGCGCCGGCACATGCAGCACGAGCGCCGAGAGCGGCGCGATCAAAAGGCCGAAGAGCGCGATCGACGGCACGGCCTGAATGACGCCGAGGCTCGCATAGACGAGGTTTTGCAGGCCGGATTTCTGCCTGACGGCGAATATGATCGGAATCGCGACGAGAAGTGCGATCGCGAGCGACAAGACGACCAGCAGCACATGATCGACGAGCGCCTGCACGAAAACGGCCTGGTGGTTTTCAAATTCCTTCGCGAGAGACAGAGCGTCGAAGAAACCTACATAGGCCATGAATGCGAAGGGCAGACAAAGGAGAGCGAAGAAGCCGACGCGCGCAACGAGGCCGAATTGCAGCCTCTGCATCGCATCGAGAAAAGCAAAAAGCGCGCAGGCCAAGGGAATCCAGAAGGCGCTCCCAAGCGACAGGCGCAAGGCGGGTTTGTCGGGCGACGCGAGGTGTTTCGCCAAAAGCCCGGCTGTGGCAAGACAGGCGTAAAGGAGAAGCGCCGCAGCGAGAAGCGTCGCAATCGATCTCGCTTTTTCATTTGAGACGAAGGCAAGGAGAATGAAAGCGGCAAGTGGCGCGGCGATGGCCGCGCAGGCTGTGGGCGACAGGCTGAAAGCCGTGAGAGCGATGCCCGAGGCGAGCCGGTTCGGCGACATATCGAGAAAGCCGCCGAAGACGAGCGTGAGGCCGCCCGCGATGCCGAGAACCAGCAGCACCCGATTCCGGGTTGGCGGCGCGCGATGTTTCACCTGCCGGCACAGCTTTCTGGCCCAAAGGGATTGCGAATGATAAGTATGTTGGCAACACCGCGATCGTCGGTGACATATGTAGAGAGTAAGCAGCCAGAACCGGAAAACTGATGGATTGTATTCAATATTTCGGCGTCCGAGCCGTCGAAAAATATCGTCTTATTCGGTTTAGCTACATAAGTGACCGATCGAACGCCGTCAGATAGCCACACTGACTTATTTGGAGACTGCCGCTCGTAGAGACAGGAAGAGCCATTGGTTATCAATATGTCACCGTGAGAGCGATGTTCCTTGTCAAGGATGCCATCACGAAGCGGATAAATTAGCCCGTCTTTGCCATCGTGAAAAAGCCATATGTACGGCTCGCCTGAACATTGCGTAATTCCACTCACATTTGTCTTTCGTGGTGGATTGAAAACAGGGGTCAGACGGCCGGAGTCTCGGTCAATGGCATTGAGTTTGCCGGGATTATCGAGCGTATATGGCTGTTGGTCTACCCAACCGAAAACTTGAAATCCCGACATGATTACTTTTTTCGTAGCTAATACGTCAGGTCCGGAAACGAGATGCGGGATACCGGGCAAAACAAACGTTTTCGCATTGTGAGACATGACCGACAAATGGCCAGTTAGCCTATCTCCATATTCCGTGGGTAAGGCCTCCAATTCGTAAATCGAGAGCTGTTTTTCAAAAACATATAAAAATTTGTATGTCGTATCGGTCGCGCTTATGAACTGGCCATCATTTGAGCAGGCTAGGTTTTGATCATTGATCACTCCATCGACTTTAAAAAGAACTCTCTTTGTATCGTCGAAATCCAGTGTTTTTATTTCGTGGCCGTCTATGTAAATCATCTTCGACGCAGGCCGCTCACAAAATAGTGGCTGGGAATATTTTCCGTCAAACGCATCTGTTCTAAAGACGATTTCGAGGTGCTCGTTCGCCGTTGACTCAACCCCCACCGCTTCTGTTGTGAGGAAAGTCATCAAGGTGAAAAGAATGGCGTTGCGAAAAATAGATAATTTCATTTGCATCCCTATGTGGAAAACGCGTTATTTCTTGTCGTAAGTTTTACCTTGCTAAGTTGCGCAAGGCCAACAAGGCAAAGCCTTTATTCTCGTTTCAGCGGCCCTCTTTCATTTCAATAGCCCCTGGCTCACCAGATAGTTCTCCGCCACTTTCTCTGCCTCTTGCCCATCGACGGCGATCTTCGCATTCAAGCTCCGTAAGGTTTGAAGGTCGAGCCCGGCGAAGACGGGGCTGAGCAAAGTCGCGATCTGCGGATATTGCGCCAAGGTCGCCTCGCGCACGACAGGCGCCGGGGCATAGACCGGCTGCACATGCTTGTCGTCGTCGAGCGCGATCAGATCGAGTGCAATGAGCGCGCCGTCGGTGCCATAGGCCATGGCGGCATTGACGCCGGAAATGCCGTCGGCCGCCGCCTTGCACGTTGCCGAGGTCTCGCCGCCGGACAAAACCAGAAGCTGCATGGCATTCAGCTTGAACCCATAGGCCTCCTCGAAGGCCGGCAGGCCCGCCGGGCTTTCGACGAATTCGGCGCTGGCGGCTAGTCTGACCGGGCCGCCGCCATTCACCCATCCCGCGAAATCGGCGAGCGTCGCGATGTGCAGCGAGGCCGCGAAGGCGCGCGGCATGGCGATCACCCAATTATTGTCGGCGGGCGCGGGCGTCAGCCAGACGAGATGGTTGCGGGCGAGATCGAGGCTGGCGGCGCGCTCATAACCTTCCTTGGCATTGCGCCAGATCGGATTGGCGTCGTCGTTGAAGAAGAAGGCGACATTACCTGTATATTCGGGATAGAGGTCGATCGCGCCCGAGAGAAGCGCCTGCCGCACGATGGCGGTCGGCCCAAGCAGCAGCCGGTTTTCGACGGGCAGACCCGCGCCGGACAGCGCGATGAGGATCATCCGGCCGAGCAGTGCGCCTTCGATATCCAGTTTGGAACTGACGATGATCGGGATCTCGGCCCGAACCGGAGAGACGAGCGCGAAAGCCGCCGCCCCCGCGAGAAAGCCGCGCCGTGTCGTGCCGGGCTTTGTAATTTTCGCAGATCGCATTTTTTTCACGCGAACCGGGAACCCCTTCGCTTGAAAATGCTCAGCCATCACATCACGACCGTGATGGCCTCGGCCGCGCGGGTGAGGCCCGTATAGAGCCAGCGGGCGCGATAATCGGGAAAGGCGAAGCTCTCGTCGAAGAGCACGACATTGTCCCATTGCGAACCCTGCGCCTTATGCACGGTCAGGGCATAGCCGTAATCGAAGGCATCCGAATCGAGTCTCTGTTTCATCGAGAGGCTGTCTTCGGTACCTTCGAAAAATTCCGGCAGAATGCCGATCCGCAATGGCTTACGGGTGGAATCCTCCTCCGGCACCACGGTGAATTTCAGCTTGCGGCCACGGCCCGTGGCCTTGGTGCGGACGATCCAAAGACCGCCGTTCAAAAGCCCCTTGGTCTTGTCGTTGCGCAGGCAGACGAGCTTGTCGCCGACCTCCGGAAACGGGTCCTCATGGCCGAAAAGCTCGCGCAGGCGCCTATTATAAGAGCGTCGCGTCTTGTTGAGCCCGACCAGAACCTGATCGGCCTTGGTCACGAGCCCGGCGTCGACATCGTGGCGCGAGATGACCCGGCTCTCGCCATAGGTGCCGGGCGACAAGCGCCCGCCTTCGCGCACCTGCATGGAAAGCCTGATGATCGGATTACCCGCCGCCTGGCGATGGACTTCGGTCAGCATCAGGTCGGGCTCGCCGTCCGTAAAGAATCCGCCTCCCTTGATCGGTGGAAGCTGCGCCGGGTCGCCCAGAACCAGCACAGGCTTGCCGAAAGACAGGAGATCGCGGCCGAGATCGGCGTCGACCATGGAACATTCGTCGATGATGATGAGGCTGGCACGGGCCGCAGCCGCATCCTCATTCAAGGTAAAGGAGGGTTCTTCGGTATCGGTGTCGCGGGCTTTATAGATGGTTGAGTGGATCGTCCGCGCGTTTTTGCAGCCCTTCGAGCGCAGGACGAGGGCGGCCTTGCCGGTGAAGGCGGCGAAGGCGACTTCGCCGTCGGCGTCCTCGGCGAGTTTTTTGGCAAGCGTCGTCTTGCCGGTGCCGGCATAGCCGAACAGGCGGAACACCTGCCGGTCTTTTTCGTTCAGCCATCGTGCGACGGCTTTGAGTGCGGCATCTTGCTGCGGCGACCAGGCCATGAATCACACGATCGGAGGGCGCATTTAATATGCGAGGAAGAGACGACATGTCGCTCATGCGAGGGAGCCAATGCAACAGGTTTATTGCACGCGGGCTTCGAGTGTTTCAGGCCGCCTACAAACGGCCAAAACAACCTTTTGAGCTATGTCCGGGTTGCGACGAATAACGGACACAAGCTCGGATCAGGTTTGGATTTGGGAACAAAAAAGCCGCTGAGCTTCGGCGATGGTAAGGATAATGACGTAGCCTTGCTCAGATACGGGTGTTCATTAGAATGATTGAAGCGTATATTTACTTTCACTTCGAATTATAACGAAGCAAACTGCCTTAAAATAGGCAGTTTGGACTTTTGACAGGCATGCTGCCGAGAAGTTTCGCAAATGAGTGCACAAAATTTATCAGCGACAGTTCCAAGGGGGAAGATTAGAGTGGTTTCGTCAGATTTTCGACATACCGCCCTGTTTGGAAAACGACATTCTCTTCCTGCCACCAGCACTCTATCGGAGGCCGCGTAATGGATGATCGCGCCGCACATGAGGCTGATACTGTGGCTATGGGCAAACAAAACCCGGCCCATCGCGTGCAGTTGAGCGAGATCGCGCTCATCGGCGTCTACGAAATTTCCAAAATCCTGACGGCGCCGACGAAGCTCGAGACGACGCTGGCGAGCGTCGTGAACCTTCTCTCGTCCTTCTTGCAGATGCGGCATGGAACCATCGTGCTCGTTGACGATGACGGCGTGCCGGAAGTCTCCGTCGATGCGGATTGGAGCGAGGGCGCGCCGGAGCGGGCGCATCGGTTTCCCGATCGTGCGATCCGGCAGATCATCGCGACCGCTGTGCCGCTGGTCGTTCAGAATATCGCCGATCACGAGCTTTTCGACGCGGCTGATCTGACGGCGCTCGGCGCAGACGGCGTGAATGGCGCCAAGGTGTCCTTCATCGGCGTGCCGATCCGTGCCGGCGACCGCGTGGTGGGGACGCTCACGGTCGACCGCATCTGGGACGGCGACAGCGTATTTCGTTTCGATTCCGACGTGCGCTTCCTGGTGATGATCGCCAATCTCATCGGTCAGACGGTGAAATTGCATCGCGTCGTCGCCCGTGACCGCGATCGGCTGATCGAGGAAAGCCACCGGTTGCAGAAAGAGGTTGCAAAGCTGCAGCCCTCGTCGCCGGCCAAAGCCAAGATTTCCGGCATTATTGGCGAAAGCCCGCAGATCCGCGCGGTCATGGACAAGATCGCGATCGTCGCGCGCTCCAACGCCACCATGCTGCTGCGCGGCGAATCCGGCACCGGCAAGGAACTCTTCGCCCGCGCCCTGCATGA
>JAATEW010000236.1 GCA_015655535.1 Hyphomicrobiales bacterium
GACCCTTTGACCGTATCGTACATGTGCCATTTCCAATTGTCGGGGCCCATGTTGGCGAGCGACGCCGCGACACCGCCTTGCGCGGCGACCGTATGCGAACGTGTCGGAAAGACTTTGCTGATGCAGGCCGTCTTGAGGCCAGCCTGCGAACAGCCAACGGTTGCCCGCAGACCCGCGCCGCCCGCGCCGACGATCACCACATCGAACGTATGATCGGTGATCGGATAGGCTCCGTTCGTGGCCATTTACATTCCCTTCAAGCGACGACTTTTAAAAATCGTCTCAGCGATTAGAGCGGGATGCGAAAAAGTGGATGCCGGTTTTTCGCTAGAATCCCGCTCTAAATTATTGAACCGATCACGTTTCATGATTTTGGACTGAGGCAGTCCAAAATCATCGTGATCTATGTGAAACTGATCTTCAAGACGGCGTAGACGCAGGCCATGCCGATGACGACCGAAAAGAACAGATTGCCCATCAGCGCCGCTTCTTTCCAACGCGCCGCGTGAACATAGTCATCGATGATCGACTGCATGCCGATCTTCATGTGGATGATGCCGGCCAAAAGAAAAAGCAGGATCAGAAGAGCCGGAGCGGTATGGCCGAGTTCGGCATGCGCGGCGGCGTAGTCCTTGCCGATCAGCTTGAGGATCACGCAGACGAAACCGATGGCGAGCGGCACCAGGGCGATCGACGTCACCCGCATGCGCCAGGCATCGGCCGTCGCGGCTTTGGCCGCGCTTTGCGCCGGCGGATGGGTTTGAACGGAACCAGATGCGGACCCTGACTTCAGCATGTTGATTTAATGTCTCCCATGCCTCGCGGCACCGTCCGCACGCTAGAGAACGAAATAGGCGATACACCAGACGATAGCGGTCAGCAGCAAGCCGCCGATCAATGTCGCCAGCGCCAGATATTCGCGCATCGGATGGGTGAAGCCATAACCCGCGTCCCAGACCATATGGCGCAGACCGCCGAGAAAATGGTGGAACAAGGCCCAACTGAATCCCAAGAGAATCAATTGACCGATGAACGAGCGCAAGAACCAGGCGGCGGTCTCAAAAGCCTCGGGCCCGCTCGCCAAGGCTATAAGGTACCAGGCGAGCAAAAGCGTTCCGGCATAGAGCGCGGCCCCGGTGATGCGATGCGCGATCGACATCATCATCGTCATCATCGGGCGATAGATCTGCAAATGTGGGGACAGCGGCCGCCGTTGCGCGAGACCGCCTTGATAGAGATCGACGCCAGCCATAATCGCGTTTATCCCTCTTGCAATTGAACCATTCTCAAGTAATCCAAACCTTGTTGCGGTGCAACGCAAGCCGCCTTAGACCTTTGATAGAGGCCAAAATCCGATCGTTGATCCGATCGCTTCCGGATGGGACCGCGATGTTTGAAAATAACCAAACCGTGGTTTGCACGACAAAGGCTCGCTCAGGCCTGCCGAAGACCCCGCGATCCTCTTCACAATCAGGTGTTTTTGAAAGGCTTGGCGCGGCCCGATGGCCGGCGGCGCTGCGCTTTTTTCGAGGCGTATGGCATGCCAAAAATGGCGTGAGCTTTGCTCGAATGAAATGCAGCGCCAGGGGCGGTTCGCCGCAGGTCATGTTTCGGTCACATCGCGATCTCCGGATTTTATTCGGCCTGTGGACAGGGCTTCTGATCATAGCCTGCCCAGGTTCGGCTCATGCCGTTTCGGGGCGTGTCACGATCCAGTCAAGCGGCATCACGCGTTCGGCCATTCTCGTCGAACATGCGCGGCTCAAAAAGAGCCGCAGGCCCGTCGTCATCATCCTGCATCCGGGCAGCATCGGAGCCGGGCAAGTCCGGCACATTCTCGGCCTCGAAGAGAAAGCCCGGTCCGCGAGCCCCGTGATGGTCTATCCTGAGGCAATCGACAGATATTGGAGCGATGCAGCGAAACCGGGCGACACGCGCGATGCGATTTTCATTCATGATCTGATCGCCAAGCTCATCAGCGAAGGCATTGCCGACCGGCGCCGGATTTTCCTCGTCGGCGGATCGAGCGGCGGAATCATGGCGCTGAAACTGGCCTGCGCCGGAGCCGACGACTTCGCCGGTGTCGTCGCGATCTTCGCGAGCCTGCCCGTCGATCTCGCCGCGACCTGCAAGCCCTCCCGCCCAGTGCCGTTTTTGCTGGTGCTTGGGACGGCGGACCCCTTCGTCCCCTATAATGGCGGCGACGCCACTCTCGTCGACGTCAAGGCCGCGCTTTTGCCGGGCAGCGCGACGCTCGATCTCTTCGCCAAAGCGGCCGGTTGCGGCGACGGCCATACGACGACGACTTTCGCGGACCATGATACCAAGGACAATTCCCGCGCCTATCTCGACAAATTGAACGGATGCAAGGTTCCCGTCGAGCTCTTGCGCGTCGAGGGCGGCGGCCACCGTCTTCCGCGGATCGGCGCACTCGGCGCCGGCGCCCGCTTGCCCGAAGGCGGCGATCGCGCGGCCGCGCCCGGCATGCGCAATAGGGACGTCGATGCGCCCATGCTGATCTGGGATTTTCTACGGCACCTTGGCGCCTGAAAGGGCTGCGAGTTTCGCGGTCAAGCCTGCCGCGTCGCCGGAAATGACGAGGCTCTTGATTCGCGCCGTCGCGCCGCTTTCAAGCTCTACCGCCGAAGCACTGACCGCCAATGATTTGGCGATGAGCTGGCAGAGTGCACGATTGGCCTCGCCGTCTTGCGGAACCGCCCGCACGCGGACCTTCAACACCGAGCTTCCGTCCGATAGATGCTCTATGCCTTCGATCCGGTCGAAAGCGCTTTTGGGGCTGAGCCTCACGCGCACCGCCAAAAGATCGGCGCGCCGCTCGGACCAGGGAGGAGCTTGCGGTATCCCCTGCCTCAAAAGACGTAGGGATAAACGTAGCGCTGAATGATGTCTTGGATGAGAATGATCAGCAGCAAGAGAATGATCGGTGAAATATCGATGCCACCGAGGCTCGGAAGCATGTTCCGGATCGGCCGCAGAAGCGGCTCGGTTATGGCATTCAGGCCGTTCCAGATCGAGCGCACCAGATCATTGTAGATATTGATGACATTGAACGCGATCAGCCAGGACATGACCGCCACGATGATGATGACGTAGCTGTAGAGCTGCAAAACGAGCAGGATGACATCGAGTACGGCGCGCATGAACTCTCCGACAGGCCAGGAAATGATGGAGAAATCAGGAAATGGTGCAAATGGTCAAGCTGGTTTCGCCCATGGCCCGAAAAAGTTGATCGGCTTTTGAGATCGGATCACGCGTCAAAACAAAAGCTTAAAGCCATCCGGCCGGGTCCGGCTGGCCCCTGCCCCACGTCTTCACCTCATTGACAGTCGCGCTGGCGAAGACGTACACAGCGCTTCGGACGGGGCTGTAGCTCAGATGGGAGAGCGCTGCAATCGCACTGCAGAGGTCGTGAGTTCGAATCTCATCAGCTCCACCACTTAGAATCAAGCCGGCAATGGATTTTTCCCGGACCTCAAGGAGCGAGGCCGGACGTCATGATCCGGTTCGCTGCCTCGAGGGCGAACGGCTTGATTGCAATAGGCCCTTCGAAGGGCCATTCGTGAATGGCGATCAGCCCCAAAGTCGAAACAAGCCCGGCGGTGAAAATCAGCATGGCGGCCAATTGTGCCCGTGGCCGGTCGAGATGGACGACGCCGATCGCCAATTGGGTCAGAAGGCCTAGAATCAGCAGCCCCAGCCATTTCGTGTCGTCGACGCTATGTTCATTGACTGCGATCCGCGCACCGCGATCGCTGCGAATCCGTAAAACCGAATTCAAAAGGGCCGACTGCACCGGATTGCCGGCTACCGTGGCGATTTCCGGCTTGGCGACCTCTTCCAAAAGAAGCGCCAGGGCCTCGTCGGCTTGGGCAGAGAGCAGACCTTTGGACATGCGCGGCCACTCGTCTTTGACCACCGCATCGACATAGGCCTTGAGGGCCTTCCGAATAGCCGACATGTCGGAAAAGGCGGCGATGCTCAGATCATAGACGGCAAGAACATTGTCGCTTTCCGACTGGACGATGCGGTCCGCCTGCCTTTGCCGTTCCCATGTGTCGCTCGCCACAAAGCCCGTCATCAAGGCAAGCAGCACGGATAGGGCGGCGAAATAGGGCGCGACAACGCCGCTCAGACTTAAGGCGGTGGATCGCGTCCAAGGGCTGAAGGATAAGCCGTAAATCAGGGCGGCAGAGATGAGAAAACCGGCTGCTAAAATGAGAAACATCAGCCAAATCGGCTGGTTGAGCCAAAAGCTAAGCATCGTCCTGCCTTCCAAGATCTGGTCGAAGGCAGGATGACAGCAATCGTTTTTTATTCGGTAAAGGCGGCCGCAGCGAACCAGAGACGCAGAATTTTAGCCTTCTTTAGGTCGCGTACCCGTCAGCCGGTTCCAGCCTTCCTGCACCGCGGACGACAGGCTCTTGTATTTCTCCCCGACCACCTCCCAATTGACCATGGGTTTGACTTCGGCCCCATCCGGCCCCGCCGCCGGGCGCATAGTGTCCGCTATATAGGCGCCGCCAATGGTCAGAAGGATACCAACAATAATCCCAATGAACGTCCGCATCGAAATCTCCTAAGGCATCTCGCCGGGCCCACGAAGGCGCCCGCGGAAGGAAAGTAGAACCTGAACTCGGAAAGCACGAGCAGATGAAGGCCACATATTGGAAAATTAACACAGCCTACGCAATTCGCTCGCCTCGAGTCCAGATAAGTCTCTCTTCGTAATTCTTTATCGCGAGAAACGGGCCAAGCAGCCTTCAACGCATAAATTTGAAAGCTGTTCCTCGATTTTATCGGAGCAAGCCTCCAACCGGAATACAACCGTCACTCGCAAAGTTGCGTGAAATACCGGTGACAGGTTGGACGAAGCGCCAGAGAAAGCGGATAAATTCCCCTCGATGCGATGGATGGATTGATGTCTCCAAGAATTGAGGATTACGCCCTGATCGGCGATTGCACCACGGCGGCCCTGGTCAGCCGCGACGGCTCGATCGATTGGCTGTGCTGGCCCCGTTTCGATTCAGGCGCTTGTTTCGCGCATCTTCTCGGCACGCCGGATAATGGCCGCTGGCTCATCGGTGCGGCCGATCCCGATGCCAAGCTGACGCGCGCCTATCGCGACCGCACGCTCACCCTGGAGACGCGCATCGAAACCAGCGACGGGATTGCCATCGTCCAGGATTTCATGCCGGTGAAGATGGACGGCTCGCACATCGTGCGCCTCGTGCGCGGCGTCAGAGGAACAGTGCGTCTCAAGACCGAACTCATCATCCGTTTCGATTATGGTGCTGTCGTACCTTGGATCCGGCGCCGCGACGACGGCTCGCTCCATGCGGTCGCAGGCCCGGATCGTATGGTTTTGCGGACGCCGGTCAATCTGCAGCCCCGCGGCCGAACCCATGCCGGTGAATTTCTCGTCTCGGAGGGCGAGACGATCGATTTCACCCTGAGTTATGCGCGGTCCTATCAGGAGCCGCCGCCGCTGGCGATCGATCCGCTGACGGCGCTTGAAGAGACCGAGCGGACTTGGCGCGGCTGGTCGCAAAATCTGGAACATGCCGGGCCCTGGACCAATATCGTCATGCGCTCGCTGATCACGCTTCGGGCTCTGATCTTTCAGCCCAGTGGCGCGATGGTCGCGGCGCCGACCACCTCCCTGCCGGAATATCCCGGCGGCAACCGCAATTGGGACTATCGTTTCTGCTGGCTGCGCGACGCAACCTTCACCCTGATCGCGCTGATGAGCGCCGGCTGCGAGGACGAGGCCAAGAGATGGCGGACCTGGCTTTTGCGCGCCGTCGGCGGCGAGCCGGGACTGGTGCAGATCCTCTATGGCCTCCGCGGCGAGCGGCGCGTCACGGAACTGACCCTGCCCTGGCTGGCAGGCTTTGGCGGCGCGCAGCCGGTGCGCATCGGCAATGCGGCGGCCGACCAACAGCAGCTCGATATTGATGGCGAGGTGCTCGACGTGCTCTATCAAAGCCGCAAACGCGGACTTGTCGAGGACGGCAATGATTGGATGGTGCAGCACGAACTGCTGAAACATCTCGAAATGGTCTGGGATCAGCCCGACCAGGGCATTTGGGAGGTGCGCAGCGGCCCGCAGCACTTCACCTATTCAAAGGTCATGACCTGGGTCGCCTTCGACCGGGCGGTCAAAAGCATCGAGCAATTCGGCCTCGAAGGGCCGCTCGATCATTGGCGGGCCTTGCGTCAGCGCATTCACGACGATGTCTGCGCCAAGGCCTATGATGCGGAGCTTGGCTCCTTCACGCAAAGCTATGGGTCGAGGGATCTCGATGCGAGCCTTCTGCTCATCGCGCTTGTCGGCTTTCTGCCGCCCGACGACAAACGCGTCGTCGGCACCGTCGAGGCAATCGAGCGCGACCTGATGCAGGATGGATTCGTGCTGCGCTATCGCAGCGAGATCGTCTCGGACGGTCTGCCGCCCGGCGACAGCCCGTTTCTCGCGTGCAGTTTCTGGCTTGCCGATAATTTCGTTCTGCTCGGGCGGCGGCAGGATGCCATTGCCTTGTTCGAGCGGCTTTTAAGCGTTTGCAACGATCTCGGCCTTCTGGCTGAAGAATATGATGTCGAGACACAGAGCCTCGCCGGCAATTTTCCACAGGCCTTCTCGCATATCGCTCTGATCAACACGGCCTATAATATCGCGCGTTCGGAAAAGCCGGCCGAGCAGCGCTCGGGCAACCCCATTTGCGACTGAGCTATGGGCCAAGAACCCTGCAACTTTTTGGGATCATGCTTTGTCTCACCGCATGATCTCATCCAAAAAGTCTGCAACTTTTTGGGATCATGCTCAGAAGCTATAACTGACGCCGCCGGTGA
>JAATEW010000023.1 GCA_015655535.1 Hyphomicrobiales bacterium
ACGCCGCCCTGAATCTGGCTCTCGATCTGCAATGGGTTCATCGGACGGCCGCAGTCGTGAACGGCCACGATGCGGTCCACGCGGACGATGCCCGTTTCGGTATCGACCGACACTTCAGCGAATTGGACACCGCCCAAATCCTGTTGCGCGATGGCGGCGTCGCCCGTCACCCGGCGAAACCCGGCATAGTCGTCGCTGCGCGAGGCAGTGGCGCTGATCTGATCCGTGCGAAGCTTCGCCGCGGCGGCGCGAAAGCTGAGAGTCCGGCTCGGATCATCGCGCACCAGAATCTGTCCGTCGCGCGCGATAAGCTCGTCCGAAGCGGCGTTGAGTGCGAGGCCCGCTTCGCGGAAAAGCAATTGCAGAACGCGCCACGCCGCTGTGCGAGCGGGTGGCGTGATGGAAGCCGTGGTGCGGCTGCCATGCGATGGCGGACCGGCCGGAAAATCCGTGTCGCCGATGCGGATCGTGATATCTTCCGGACGCACTCCAAGTTCCTCGGCAACGACTTGGGCCAGTACCGTGCTGATGCCTGTGCCGATATCCTGCACGCTCGACAGCACCTCGACAGAACCGTCGCGCATGATCCGCACCTCGCAAGAAGCGTTGATCTGCACATTGGCGCCCCAAAGCGACTGCGCGACACCAAGACCGCGCTTGATCGTGCCTGTGTCGGCATTGGCTGCGTGGCGTCTGTGCCAGCCGATCCGCTCGGCACCGAGGCGGCGCTCCTCGCGCCTGACCGGGCTCGGATCGATGCGATCGCGCAGCACGAGCGGATCGGTGTTCAATCGCTCCGCCAATTCGTCGATCGTCTGCTCGACCCCGAAGGCACCCGGCGTGTTGCCTGGCCCCCGCATCGCGCAGCCGGGACCGCCATTGGTAAACACGTCATATTGAGCACCTTCGAAATTGGCACAAGAATAAAGCGCCTGCGCGACATTGCCGACGCCGGCTCCCATAGCGATTCCGGCCGTCCCATAACTTTGTAAGGAAATCGCGGTTAGCGATCCGTCCTTCCGTGCGCCGACGCGCAGCCGTTGCCACGTGGACGGACGATTGCCTGCATCCAGTTGTTCTTCGGAGCGGTCGAGGACGATGCGCACAGGCCGCTGCGCCAGACGCGAGAGAGAAACCGCGGCGCGGGCATAATTGCCGAGCATGGTCTTGGAGCCGAAGCCGCCGCCCATTCCATCGACAACGACACGGACGCGATTCAATGGGAGCCCGAAGGCTTCCGCCAATTCATGCCTGATGCCGGCCGTGAATTGCGTCGACATATGCACCGTGAGCCCATCCGTGCGCCAATCGGCGACGATCGCGTGCGGCTCCATGCAGCAATGCGTCTGCGCCTGCGTGCTATATTCAGCTTCGACGATGACGTCTGCTTGCGCGAAACCCTGTGCCGTATCGCCGCGCGTTTCGATCGCCGGTCCGCGCACATTGCCATTGACCGGCAGACCTCCGATAAGGGCAGATTCCGACGCGTTTCCCGTTGCCATAGACGCATTGTCGAAGACGGGCGGTGCCTTGGGCTGGCGGGCCTTGTCCAAATCGACGACAAAGGGAAGCGGGTGATAATCGACATGGATGAGGCGCAGCGCTTCATCAGCCACGGTTTCGGACTCGGCCGCAACGGCGGCAACAGGGGCCCCGACATAACGCACGACGGCGGTGGCGGGATCGCCGGGCCGCGCGACGATCAGAATGGCGCGAACGCCTGGATGGCTCGTCGCCGCCGAGACATCGATCGCGCGAACTTCCGCGTGCGGCAGCGTCGCACGCAGGATGCGGCCGTGCAGCATGCCAGGAAGATTGACATCGACCGTGAAATGCGTGGCGCCCGTGACCTTCGCACGGCCGTTGTGTCGTGGCACCGACTTGCCAATGTAGGTCAGCGCTTCATTCGGCGGCATAGGCGCCGGCTCATCGAGCGGAACCTGCCGCTCTACTTCACCCAAGCCGACGCTCGCAATGCCGGATGGAAATTTCTCCGTACGTGTCGTTACATTCACCGCCATCATCAGGCCTTTCGCGCTTTGGCAGCCGCCAGTGTCGCTGCAACGACATGCGGATAAGTGCCGCAACGGCAAAGATGACCGCTGACCGCTCTTTGCACCTCATCGGCTGTCGGGTCGGGTGTGCGTTCCAGAAGCGCCACGCAGCTCATCACCATTCCTGGCGTGCAAAAGCCGCATTGAAGAGCGTCATGCGCGATGAAAGCTTCCTGCACTGGATGAAGGGTGCCATTGGCCGCCAAAGCCTCGATTGTCGTCACCTTGCGCGCGCCGACATTGATCGCCAGCGTCATACAGGAAGAAACCGGAACACCGTCGAGCCAGACCGTGCAAGCCGAACAGGAACCGCGATTGCAGGCGACTTTCGTTCCGGTCAGTCCGAGCTGATTGCGCAAGGCCTCGGCCAGCGTCGTCCGCGGTTCGATCTGTAACATCCGGATCGCGCCATTGACCATGAGAGAGACCGGAACCGATCCCGGTCCCGCGACCTGCGGTACGCCCTCTGCTTCCGCAACCTCCGCGATGAAGACCGATGCGGCATCGATGACCGTGGCCCCCGCCGTAGCAAGCGCGGAACCGCGAAGCAGAGAGCGCCGCGATAATCCGTTGCCTGTCGCTCCGCCTGCGTTAGAAATTGCCATAGCGAACTCCACGCCGACGCGCGGCCCTCAGTGCCGAGGAAATAAGGCCGTCATCAAACAAACGGGCCACTCAAAACTTGAGCTGCAAACCACATCTATCCGATTGCGAAAGCTTTAAACTCCTACGCATTAGCTCCATTGATTCAGGTCAAAAACACGGGATTGTGAGCGAGGTGACTCGCTGAACCGCTGCACTATCGCGGTCCTTATTGGTCGCCAGCCACCTTAAAGAAAGAGATCTAAGCGCAAGCTAGCGTGCAGCCTTCCCAAAGCGCCGCTTCCATTTTTGCCCAGCTTTAAGTTCGGTCTTGAAGACCCACCGCTTTTGAATCGAACTGTGTCCTCGACGAGCCGCAGGGGCAGTCAATGTTTCCGACATGGAATTTGCAACGGATTGCTCGGCGGAAATATTCATCGTCTCATTTTTGAGCTCTGGATCGCGCTTTTTGCCTCGGGCGGGTGAGGAGCGCTTAGCTTTTCCGGCCTTCGGCACACGCAGCGCGGCTTCATCGGCTTCTTCTAATCGAACATCCGGAGCATTGTCTTTGCCGATGAGACTTGGCAACACCGTACCCACGTGAGGATCGAGCGTTGGAGCCTGCGCGTCTAGGGATGCGACCCGACCGCTGTTGCCAAACACCGCATCGGCCGCTCTCAAGGCAGCTTCATATTTATCGTCATGATCGTTCGAGCGATCATCGAAAATGCCCGAATTCAAGAACGGCGCTTTCGCACTATCTTTGTCGGCATCGTTACTGGCTTGATGGGAAAGCCTCGATGATTTGGGCGAGCGTGTTTTGAATTCCTTGATAAAGGGCCGGATCGTATGGCGCATTCGAGTCCTGGTCGTGGAAAAGCTCTGGCGAGCGCGAAAAATGGAAGTTTCAGTTGGGCATTGAAGCAACGGCCGTACAATGTACGGCAGGCGAGTGAACGAAGATCAAACCGACTGCGCTGAGTTTCTGATAGTGCCGAGTGGCGGCCCCGGCTGTTCCTGCACAAAAGCCAAGATCATGCTGGTCATTTGGTTGTCACTTTGACAAGCCAGCCAAGTTCTTGCATGGCCATTCCGACTCGCATCAGTCTTAATCGACCTATCACGCTCGAGATCTAGCGGCAATGGCCGCCGCCATGACCATATTGATGAACTTTGCCGAGCGTGATTTCGGGTTGAACCTGGCTAAAGTCATCGGCCGGTTCCGATAAGCTGGAACGGATGAGGAAAACCAACGTCGATTTTTCCTTAAGGAGCCTCAATTCAGGAGATCATCCGCTCGAAAGCAGAGCAGATTTCTCTAATGAAACCCGCGAGGGAATATCACCGGATTTTAGATAGGCATACGCGCACTTCACGGCACCTTGATCCGACTGGGGACTTTTCACCCGGAGTCATCAGTTCGAACCTTATTAAAATCCCTAATGTCAACGTTGTAGTTAGCGGGATAAGGCCTGCGCTTTGATCTGGATTAAAGCCGGGCGGTCACGTTGCTATTAAAATACCTTCTAAGGTGGGATGATCACATCAGGTTCGAACCGAGCTGCCTGCCGCCCTGCTCGACGGACGGGGCCTTATAAAACGCGAGGACCATGTCATGACCTACGCAACCACAAATCCTTACACGGGCGAAGTTTTGAAGACCTTCCCGGAGGCGACGGATGCCGAAGTCAAGCAAGCGATCGACCATGCTCATGCTGCGTTTCTGGTCTGGAAAAACGTTGCATTCGCAGAACGCGCCAAGGTCATGCAGAAGGCAGCCGACATTCTGCGCGGGGAAGCTGAGGATTATGCCAAGCTTTTCACGATCGAGATGGGAAAGATAATTTCCGAGTCCAAAGCGGAAGTGGAGCTCTCGGCGAGTATTTTCGAGTATTATGCAAAAAAAGCCGAGGCTTTGCTCGCGCCGGAGAAGCTGCCTGTTGAGACTCCGGCGGAAGGCACGGCGACACTCGTCCATGAACCTCTTGGCGTGCTGCTCGCGATAGAGCCCTGGAATTTCCCCTATTATCAAATCGCCCGAATCATCGCGCCGCAGTTGTCTGCGGGTAATACGATGCTGCTTAAGCACGCCTCCAATGTTCCGCAGAGTGCCGCCGCATTTGAAAAATTGATGCGGGATGCCGGTTTGCCAAATGGAGCCTTCAAGAATCTCTATGCGACACGATCGCAGATCGAATTGATTCTCAATGATTCACGGGTGCATGGGGTTGCGCTGACCGGATCAGAAGAGGCTGGCGCTGTGGTGGCAGCCCAGGCTGGCAAGGCTCTGAAAAAGTCCACAATGGAACTCGGTGGCGCTGATGCATTCGTGGTGCTGGCCGACGCCGATTTGGAAAAGACGGTCAAATGGGCGGTCTTCGGCCGTCACTGGAATGGCGGACAGGTCTGCGTATCCTCCAAACGCATGATCATCGTCGATGAAATCTATGATCACTTCCTTGAACGCTATATTTCCGGCGTGGCCGGCTTGCGCGCGGGAGACCCCTTTGATGCCAACACGACTCTGGCGCCCCTCTCATCGCAGGGCGCCGCCAACGATCTCAAGGATAAGATCAGGCAAGCCGTCACGCAGGGCGCGACTGCGACAGAGGTCGGCCCTGCGGTTCCGAATAGGGGTGCCTTCGTGCAACCGACGATCCTGACCGACATCACAGAAGATAATCCAGCCCGATATTGGGAGTTCTTCGGCCCGGTTTCCATGCTGTTTCGCGCTAAGGACGAGGACGATGCCGTGCGCATTGCCAATGACTCCCCATTCGGTCTCGGCGGATCTGTCTTTACCTCAAATCCGGCGCATGGCGTGGAAGTAGCGAAGAAGATTTCCACTGGCATGGTCTTCGTGAATCATCCGACGATGGTGAAAGCGGATTTGCCATTCGGGGGCATTCGGCGTTCGGGCTACGGCCGCGAACTGATCGGGCTCGGCATCAAGGAATTCGTCAATCACAAGTTGATCGATGTTGTCGATATCGATGCTGAATTCTGATTGGCAGCATGAGCGGGCGTAACTGCCTAAGATCTGAGCCGGGGAGACGAGTCCTTCTCCGGCTCATCGAAACTGCACCCAGTATCACATAAAGCGATCCGCACCACCCGACGCCTCAATCGTATCGCCGGTGATAAAGCCATTTCGATCGGAGGCGAGGAAGGCTGCGATGGCGGCGATCTCTCGCGGATTTGCGGCCCGGCCGACCGGCGTGAGCTCCGCCGATGTTTTGGCAAGCACGTCTTCATCGGATAGAGCCGCCCACTCCGGTTTATCGCAGCGCACAGCGGGGATCATATTGTTTGCCCAATTGTCGGTTGCGACGGCACCGCTTCCCACGGCGTTAACGAGAATTCCGTCCGCGGCGACCTCAAGCGCGACGGATTTGGTGAAGTTATTAATCGCGGCACTGAGAACGTGAGAAATAAGCAGTTTTGGATTGGGGTAAATGCCTCCAATCGATGACATGTTGACGATCCGTCCCCAATGACGTTGCCGCATATGAGGGATCACGGCTTTACAGAGCCGTCGCATCGCTGTCAGCTTAACACTCGTCATTTCCGCCCAATTCTCTTCCGTCGATTCCATAAGACCGCCCGTCTGGGCACGCCCCGCGTTATTGACGAGAATATCGATCTTGCCGAATGCGGAGAGCGTTTGATCGACAATGGATTGCGCGGCATCCGGCGCGGCAACATCTAAGACGATCGGCAATACGCGACGCGGATCGTCTGTCAATGCGCTCGCGGCTGCCTTGAGCCGCGCCGCGCCACGCGCCACTAGAACAACAGAGGCATCATTCTGGATAAGCTCTTCCGCGATCGCCAATCCGATGCCCGCGCTTGCTCCTGTTACGATTGCGACGCGGCCCTGTAATCCTAAGTCCATTTTGGAATTCCACCTAAGCGATCGCCATTGGCAAAATCGATACCTGCATTGACCAGCGATGCTGGGACAAAGTGTTTCCACCGCGATCTTAAAATGGCAAACAAATCTGCGTGCTACCGGCCTTGATTGCTTATCGTTTTCTTTCGACGGGTCTCAGATAGAACCTTTACGCAAACGACGGCCACGAGCAGAAGTACGACTCCAAGAATACCGGTAAAGCCAAGGAACAAAATTCGCGCCGGTAACTCAGCAGGTATCGTAAACATGACCACCTCCGACTCGTTGCTAACATGCGCCTTTGTGAACACTCAACATTCATTCCATAAAGTGGCGGTTGTCGGAATGGATGCATTGATCGAGATCAGGCCCGATAGACATTCTCATAGGTCGACAGGATGGCCCTTAAGCTCCATAAAAATCATAAAGCCGAAGAGCGGTGGGCTCTTCGGCTTTATGGGTCAGGGGCAGACTTGTAGATGATAGGATTGACTGAAGCCTGTCACGCCGCGGGGTAGTCCGTAGCCAGGCTCGTCTGTTTCCAATGGCCGACCTCCTGCAACATCGCGTGCAATTGTTTTTCGACATTATCGAAGCCTTCGCGGCCGAGCACCAAATGGTGCGGCGGCTTCGGCGACTGCACGGCCTCGATCACCGCTTCCGCCGCGCGCGCCGGATCGCCCGCCTGACTGCCGCTATATCCGGCGATTTCAAGCCGGCGCTTATCGGCCGTTTCCTTATAGTCGGTGATGCTGCTGGCCAATTGCTTCAAGGAACGCCCGGCCCAATCCGTGCGGAACGGGCCCGGCTCGACCAAGAGCACATGAATGCCGAGCGGCTCGACTTCCTGCGCGAGCGCTTCGGACAGGCCTTCGACCGCGAATTTCGTAGCCGCATAATAGCCGGAGCCGGCAAAGCCGATGATTCCGGCGATCGATGCGATGTTGACAATCGTGCCATGCCGGCGTGCGCGCATTCCGGGGAGCACCGCGCGCGTGATCGCGGCTAAACCGAAAAAGTTGGTCTCGAACAGGGAGCGGATTTCCTTGTCCTCGCCTTCCTCGACCGCCGCCATATAGCCATAACCGGCATTATTGACGAGCACGTCGATACTGCCGAAGCGGCGCTCGGCTTCAGCCACGGCTTTCTTGATTTGACCTGTCTTGGTCACGTCCAAGGCAAGTCCGATAGCATTTTCCTTATGTCCTGCGATAAGATCGTCAAGCGTCTTCGGATCGCGCGCGGTCGCAACGACACGGAAACCATGCGCGATGGCGGCACGGGCAAATTCACGGCCGAACCCTGTTGAACAGCCGGTGATGAACCAGACGGGGGAGTTATTTGAGTTGTTTGGCATGGATCAGTCTCCATAGATGGAAAGGGAAGAGAACAGCTCAGGCGCAGTTGCGCGTGGCGGGAAGAAAATGCGCGCGTACGCAGGCGCGAACGCGGGCCATGTGCTGCTCGCCGACCGTCTTCGCGAGACCTGGGGCAACCTCGTCGAAATGCAGATGCTCGATCAGATCAAAGCCCGAGGACCGAAAGATATGCGTATCCTGCAAGACCTCGACGGCGTCCCATTTGCCGCTCTTGACGAGGAGCGGCAGCGGCGCGCCGGAAATTGTGATCATAACGCTTTGTTTCCCGGACAAGAGCCCGTGGACGACACCATCTTGCGAGTCATAAGCAAAGCCGCGTGCGAAAACGCGATCGATGTAGCCCTTCAGGATTGCAGGCATCGACATCCACCATAGCGGATAGATGACCGTCAGAACCTCGGCGGCGCGAATGTCGTCTTGCGCATGACAAATATCGGCAGGCGCGTGGGCGGCTCCATCAGGAAGAAGCTCGTCGCGCGTCAGGACAGGATCAAACCCCGTCCGGTAGAGATCATAAGTTTTTTGCTCATGCCCGAGCCGTACCAGTTCATCTGCATAGGCACGCGTAAGCGCCATCGTGAAACTGTCTTCGACCGGATGAGCGACGACGATGAGATGCTTCATCTTGATGCATCATCCTTTATATTCCGCAGCGAAGCGCAGTTTCGCCGATCATGGATCCTCAGCATTGATGTGCCTCAAAGCTAAAGGATACCAATCCGAGAGAACAATTTTCGCATCATCGAAGCGATCGGATATTGCCTAAGGCACAGCCATCGTGGAACGACCGCAGAGGCTCGTAGCATCGTGCACAAACGCGCTGCCATTTCGTCCGCGCCAGTGGCGTGGCGCAGACCATATTTGAAGTAATATTCTATAGCCTAATTCAAGCGACGTGATGCTTGCCGATCGCTCGAACCGTGCTCGCTTGCGCGCCCTTGTCTCCGGCTTCCTCGACAAAGCGAACCTCAGAGCCAACCTTCAAATGGCCAAAGGCTTCGTCAAGGACAGAGTTGCGATGGAAATAGATCTCGCGGCCGTCATCTGTTTCGATGAAACCGCAATCCTGGCCCGCGACGAATTTCGTTACGCGGCCGTGCTCATCCGCGACGTGCGATTTGACTTGGCCCTGCATATCGCGAACGGCATCTTCGATCTGCCTTTGCGCGACGCTGAAAGCATCTTTGATCGCCACCAGAACATGTTCATGCTCGGGTGCGTTGCCATGCGACCTGCTGACGATGACATCCTTATGCTCGGGCAGAGCCAGCCTAAGCTCGATCTTGAACGGCTCGCCTTTCTGATGGCGGGAATGCGGGCCGGTGATAGTCAGCTGGCAACTCGTAATCCGCCTGCTGAATTTTTCGAGCCTGCCGATCTGCTTTGCGATCTCGGCGTGAACCTGTTCCGAAGGCTCGTAATCGCGAAAGGTGATCTCGGGCGGTACTTGCATCAGATGCTTCTTCCCTAGGGGATGACATGCCCTCGACCGACCGGTCGCACACATCTTCAACGTGAGCGGTCGTCAGTACACGACACTAACATAAGGCGATCCGTAAACATTGAGGAGGATCAAACCAGTCGAATTTAACGGCTATGAGCCGAAACGCCTTGCGAAAGCCGAAACCAGTTGACCGAGTGCCTTTGACCTGACCCCATGCGATGCGAAGCCGACAAGCGTGAAGGCGAGACGCTATCTTTTCGAACGCATCGTGCACATCCCACGTATCCGTCACATATACGCGGCCAGTGATCCGAAATCCTCGGATGTTATTAAAAACCTCATTCAACAGTCATCTCTTCTGGTGCGGTTGGTACGGCCAGAATCTTGAATTAAAATTGGCAAAATAGGTATTTGTACTCAGATACTTTCTGGTCTCTCAGGCCCACTCTAGCCATGAAGCGTGAAGTAAGAGCGGCGTTGAACACGGTATGTAACAGAACCTGTACGATACGAGCTTCCTGCCATTTGTTCTAAATCAAAGTCTCAGAGCCAGCGTTCGATCTAAGAACTTCTTAAAAGGCCGGCCAATAGTCCGACGTCCCCATAAGATCTGGTTGTTAGGCTTCTCTTCGAGAGATCTCGATATTCCCCTCAATTCATGGAGCGCGTCTGATCATGTCCGACGTCATGACGATTTGTCCTTATTGCGGAACGGGGTGCAGCATGCGCCTGTTCGTCGAGGGCAATCAGATCATCGAAATCGATGCTGATCCAACTCACCCCGTCAGCGAAGGAGAGCTCTGCCTCAAGGGTCTTTACGGTTTCAAGCATGTCGCGGATCCTGGCCGGCTCACGACGCCGCTGATGCGGCGCGGCGACGATTTCGTGGCCGTGAGCTGGGACGTTGCGCTCGATACGATTGCCCAAAAATTGAATGCGATCAAACGCGAGAGCGGGCCTGATGCTTTCGCCCTCTTTGCTTCGGCGCGCGCGACCAACGAAGAAAATTTCATCTCGCAGAAATTCGCGCGGGCGGTCATGGGAACGAACAATGTCGATCATTGCGCCAGGCTTTGCCATGCGCCGACCACCGTCGGTCTTGCGATGACGCTCGGCAATGGTGCCATGACGAACTCGATCCCAGAACTAGGCGATGTCTCCGATGTCATTTTCATCATCGGCTCGAACACGGCCGAATGTCATCCGCTGATCGCAAAACACGTTCTTAAAGCCAAGGAACGTGGCGCAAAGCTGATCGTTGCGGATCCCCGTATGACGGATATGGCCAACAAAGCAGATCTATGGTTGCGGATTCCGCTCGGCTACGACATTCCGCTGATCAATGCCATGCTGCATGTCATCATCAAGGAAAAGCTGCACGCTGCGGATTTCATCCGCGACCATACGACGGGATTCGACGATGTCGCTCGCGCGGTCGAGGATTATTCTCCCGAGAGCGTCTCGAAAATGACCGGTGTTCCGGCTGCCGACATAATCAGCGCGGCCCGCATCTACGCGACGGCGAAGGCGGCCGCCAGCCTTTATGCGATGGGCGTGACTCAATTCAGCTGCGGCACGGGCAATGTCGTGAGCATCGCCAATCTTGCCGTCGTTGCCGGCCAGATTGGCCGGCCGGGGGCAGGCGTCTGTCCTTTGCGCGGGCAGAGCAATGTGCAAGGCGCCTGCGATCTCGGTGCGTTGCCGAATGTATTTCCGGGCGGCAAGCCTGTCACGAGCGAGCCGGATCGGATCTGGTTCGAGCAGGCTTGGGGAGTCCCGCTTCCGCGAGCGGTGGGCCTGAAGGTCACGGAAGTACCTGAGGCGATGATGAGCGGCAAAGTCCGCGCGCTTTTCATCGATGGCGAAAATCCGATGATGAGCGATCCGAATACCAAACATTTCGGAGAGGCACTGGAAAAATTGGATCTGCTGGTTGTGGCAGACCTCTTTATGACGGAAACCGCGCGACGTGCCGACATTGTGCTGCCGGCGGCAGGGTGGGGTGAGAAGGACGGCACCTTCACCAATACGGAGCGGCGCGTGCAGCGTGTGCGTCCGGCCGTTGAACCGCCGGGCGAGGCCAAGCCGGACTGGTGGATTTTCAAAAATCTCGCGGACCGTATGGGCTATGCCGGCATGGCCTATGAAAAACCGCAAGACATATGGGACGAGCTTCGGCGCGTTGTGCCCGCGCTCTATGCCGGCATGACCTATGACCGATTGGACCACATGCATGGTCTGGCCTGGCCTTGCCCCTCGGAGGATCATCCCGGCACGTCGGTTCTTCATCAAGGCGGCCACTTCGGAACGCCTTCAGGAAAGGCAATGCTCAAGGCCGTCCTGTTTCATCCGATCGCTGTTCCCGAAGAGCAGCGGAAGGCGTTCGAGTCGCCGATCATCGGACATATCTCGGAACGGCCGGATGCGGACTATCCGTTCATGCTGACGACCGGACGGCGCGTGTATCATTACCATACCGGGACGATGACGCGAAAAGCGCCGCTGCTCGAACAGCTCGGACCGGAAGAACTGATCGAACTCAATCCGCTTGATGCCAAGGCGCTCGCGATCGGCGAGGGCGACTATATCAAGGTGAGCACAAGGCGGGGCGCCGTCATCGCCAAGGCTTGGGTCACCGAGCGCGTTCCACCGCATGTGGTGTTTGGGACTTTTCATTATTGGGAAGCCTCGTGCAACGAGGAGACCAACGCTGATGTCCTCGACCCGCTGTCCGGTATTCCCGAATATAAAATCTCAGCGGCGATGGTGACGAAAAGTTCACCAGCCGAAGCCAAAGCCAATGTGGCGGCGAAACGGGACTACTATCGCAAGGATGTTGAAAAGGCCGTCACAGCGACGATGCACGCCCAATCGGGAGCTGTATCGTGAATAAGTTCGTCATCGCCGATCCCGAGAAATGCATTGGCTGTTATACCTGCGAAGCTGGATGCGTAAACGTCCATCAGAAAGTCGGCCTTGTCGCCTATCCGCGCCTGACCATAACGCGCACGAGCGAAGGCACGATGCCGGTGCAATGCCGCAACTGCGACGATGCTCCTTGCGAAAAAGTATGTCCTGTCAAGGCCATTACCTTTGAAGACAATTCCGTGCAACTCAGCGAAAGCCTCTGCATCGGCTGCAAGATGTGCTCGCTGGCCTGTCCCTTCGGCGTGATCACGCCTTGCGGGACTAAGCCAGACGGGGAGGGACTGATAAGCGACGGCGCTTATGCGATGCCGGTCGAGACCATGCCCGATGAAGCGTCGCTTCATCCGCTGCTCGCCTGGACGATCGGCGAGCGGACCGTCGCCGTCAAATGCGATCTTTGTCACTTCCAGCCGGAAGGGCCGGAATGCATCCGGGTGTGTCCGACCAAAGCGATGTACATGGTCAATGGCGAAACGATGACTGAATCAAACGCGGAAAAACGTGCGAGATCCGTCGCCGAAGTTTTCGCAAGCGATATCCTCGATCATTACACGAGAGACTGATGCCGGTGCTTGCTCTGCTCGCCGTCTCCATTCTGCTTTTCGTAGCGGGAGGGATAGGCTCGCTCCTTCTGCAAAGATCGGAGCAAGTGGCGATCTATGTCTCGGGCGTCACCGCTGCTGTGGCAGGCGTGCTTGGCACAGCAGCCGCATTGCCCGTGCTCCTGAGCGGACAGGTTCTGACATTCGCAGCGGCGGGGCCGTTTCCCTACGCAAGTTTCAGCATTCGTTTCGATCCGCTCGCCGCGCTGATGGTCTTTGTCATCTCGATCTCGAGCATCGCAGCCGGCATCTATTCCTTGTCCTATCTCAAGGAATATGCGGGCCATGGTGTCGGCGCGATCGGGTTTTTCATGAACATGTTCATCGCCTCCATGCTTATGGTGGCGGTCGCCGACAATGCGTTCTACTTCTTGCTCTTTTGGGAAGCGATGACGCTTGCCTCCTATTTCTTGGTGATCGTCCACCAGGATCAGGAGAGCGTCGACGCAGGGTTCCTCTATTTCTTCATCGCGCATGGCTTCTCGATGCTGGTGATGGTGGCCTTCCTGCTGCTCTTCATGCAAACGGGCAGTCTGGAATTCGCCGGTTTCAGGACAGTCCATCTGCCGTCTTGGCTCGGCTCTATCATATTCCTGCTCGCCTTCTTCGGGTTTGGCGCCAAGGCCGGCATGATCCCACTGCACGTCTGGCTGCCGCGCGCGCATCCCGCCGCACCTTCGCATGCCTCGGCTTTGATGTCGGGCGTAATGATCAAGCTCGGCATTTACGGGATGCTTCGTGTCGGCGTCGATTTCCTCGGCGCGAGCGTCGCGTGGTGGGGCTGGCTCGTCCTCGGCTTTGGCGCCGTCTCGGCTGTGCTCGGCGTGCTTTATGCGTTGGCAGAACGCGATATCAAACGGCTGCTCGCCTATAGCAGCGTCGAAAATATCGGGATCATCATGATGGGCGTGGGCGCGGGGATGGTCGGCGTCGCGACGGGCAAGCCGCTTCTGGCGGCGATCGGACTGCTGGCGGCGCTCTACCATCTCTTGAATCATGCCATGTTCAAGAGCCTTCTGTTTCTCGGCGCGGGTGCGGTGCTCCACCGCATACCCACACGTGACATGACCGAGATGGGCGGGCTTGGGCGGCGCATGCCCGGCACTGCCATTTGCTTCATGATCGGCGCTTTGTCGATTTCGGCGATTCCGCCGCTGAACGGCTTCGTCAGCGAATGGTTTACCTATCAAGCGTTCTTCACGGCCGGAAGCGACACGCAATTCGCGAGCCGTCTGCTAGGGCCGATCGCCGCCGTGATGCTCGCCGCCACCGGCGCGCTCGCGCTCATGTGTTTTGTCAAAGCCTGGGGCATGGTGTTCAGCGGCGCGGCGCGCAGCCCTCATGCTGAGCAGGCGAGGGAAGTCCCCGTCCCGATGTTGGTCAGCATGAGCCTGCTTGCCGCGCTCTGCGTGCTCTTCGGGCTTGGCGCGCCCTTTATCGCGCCTGTTCTGAGCAGCGTCGCAGCCGCCCTATTGGTTGTGCGAAGCACGCCGGTCGCAAGCGGGTTGCTGGTCTTTCCAGGCAGTCCGGATCAGGCGGTTTTGTCGACCCCATTGATCGCCATCCTCATGCTCGGCCTGCTTGCGCTCCCGCTGCTGATCGCCACCCTCTATAGGAGCCGGCATGGCGTACGGAAGACCGGTGCGGAGGCCTGGGCTTGCGGCTACGAACACACGGCGCCAATGACCGTCTCAACGCAAGGTTTCGCCGAGCCGCCGCACGTGATGTTTCGCAGTCTTTATTGGCTTCGAACCAGCGACGGCCCAGTTGGCGCTGCTGCCGATTCCGCAGTCGATGATGTGACGGTCTTTGCGACCGGCGCCGAACCGATGTGGGACCGGACGATCACCGGTGCCGCCACGCAAGGCATTCACTTCTTCGGCAAGCACATCCAAGCGCTTCAAGGCGGCGATCTCCGCCTCTATTGCCTTTATATTCTCGTGGCGCTGGCCGCCGTTCTTCTCGCAGTGGCCCGGTGACCGCCATGCAGATCGTCGCGCACTTCTTTATCGGTCTATTACAAGCACTGCTGCTTTTGACGGCGGCGCCGCTCATCTCCGGGATGTCGCGGGTGCTGCGCGCCAAGTTTCACTCGCGTCGCGGCCCCGGCTTGTTGCAGGACTATTACGATCTGAGAAAGCTTTTGGGGCGGCAGGAGATCGTTCCGGCCGAGGCTGGCCTGATTTTTCATGTGGCGCCCTATGTGTTTCTTGTCGCCATGCTGCTTGTCGCGATGGCTATTCCCGCCATCATGATAGCGCCTCCGATCGCCGCGATCGGAGATCTGATCGCCGTCGTCTATCTCTTCGCGCTGGCGCGCTTTTTCCTGACGCTGTCTGGAATCGATTCCGGCAATATGTTCGCAGGCATCGGGGCGAGCCGCGAGACGACGCTCGCCGTCCTCAACGAGCCGGTGATGATGCTGGCGCTCTTTGTCGTCGCGCTGCTCGCCGGTTCGACCAATCTCGGCACGATTTCAGCTGCGATCTTCACGCATCAAATGCCGTCCTATGCGGCAACCATTATGGCGATGCTGGCTTTTGGCTTTGCCATCTTCATTGAAATGGGAAAACTCCCGTTCGACCTCGCGGAAGCCGAGCAGGAGCTGCAGGAAGGTCCGCTCACCGAATATTCCGGGCGCTCGCTCGCCCTCATGAAATGGGGCATCTATCTCAGACAGACCGTTGCCGCCGCCCTGCTCATCGGGCTCTTCGTTCCTTTCGGGGCAGCGACCTCGCTCGCCCCGCTGTCCATCGCCTTGGGCATCGTCATCCTGCTTGCGAAGCTGGTTCTTGTCTTCGCCGCCCTTAGCTTTCTCGAAAATACGATGGCGCGCATTCGGATTCTCGACAGCGCGCGATTCA
>JAATEW010000446.1 GCA_015655535.1 Hyphomicrobiales bacterium
CCGTAAGCGGCTTGGATGCGAGCCTCGAAGGGCGAGGGCACCCGTCCGGATGACTTTAGGTCTCATGCCGAAGACAAGGGCTTTGCGACCGATTCCAGCGGTTTGCCTTCGGCCGCCACACCCCAGATCGCTTGCACTACGGCGGCGAAAATCATCAGCCCCGCGCCGATAAGATAGCCGACGAAGACCCAGTTCCGCGATTCCGTAGCGATCAGCAGACCGAAGAACGACGGCGCGAGCACGCCGCCCAAGGCCGTGCCCGCCGCATAAAAAACCGCGATGGCAAGCGCCCTGATCTCGACCGGAAATGTCTCGCTGACGGTGAGATAGGCCGAACCCGCCGCGGCCGAAGCGAAGAAGAAAATCACGCTCCAGGCAATTGTCTGCTGCGTGGCCGTGAGCAGATCGGCGGCGAAAGCAGCACCGGTTGCCGCGAGCAGAAGTCCGGACGCCGCATAGGTGAAGGCGATCATTTTTTTGCGGCCGATCGAATCGAACAAATGTCCAAGGCACAAAGGCCCCAGCACATTGCCAAGCGCGAAGGGCAGGATATACCAGCCGACATGTTGGGATTTGATCTGATAGAAATCCTCCAGCACAAGCGCGTAAGTGAAGAAGATCGCATTATAGAAAAAGGCCTGCGAGCCCATGAGCGCGAGGCCGACCAGCGCACGCTGGCGGTTGGCGACAAACAGAGTGGTGAAGACTTCTTTCAAGGGCGTGTGATCGCGTGGCCTGATCTCCATCGGCTTCAGCTTCGAGGGATCGTCGAGCTTGGCACCGCGTCCTTCGAACAGTTTCTCTATGTCCGTCGTGATCGCCTCGGCTTCCTTCTCCTTGCCGTGGATGACGAGCCAGCGCGGGCTTTCGGGGATCGACGCGCGCAAGAGCAAAATAAAGAGCCCGAGCGTAGCGCCGATCAGAAAGGCCAGCCGCCAGCCGAATTCGACATTGATGTAGGCGGGATCGAGCAGCACGAGCGAGCCCGCGGCGCCGAGCCCGCCGCCGATCCAGAACGAGCCATTGATGATAATATCGGTCCGCCCGCGAAAGCGCGCCGGGATCAATTCCTGTATCGTCGAATTGACGGCGCTATATTCGCCGCCGATGCCGGCGCCCGTGAGAAACCGGAAAACGCAGAAGCTCGCGAAGTCCCAGGAAGCGGCCGTCGCCGCCGCGGAGACGATATAAAGGCCGAGCGTCACGAAGAAGAGCAATCTGCGGCCCAAGCGATCCGTCGCCCAGCCGAAGACGAGTGCGCCGAGCACGGCGCCGACGAGATAGGCGCTGCCGGCGAGTCCGACATCCCTGTCGCTCATATGAAGATAGGGGCTCGCCTTCAAGGCGCCGGCCATGGAGCCCGCGAGCGTCACTTCGAGCCCATCGAGAATCCAGGTGATCCCGAGCGCGATGATGACGTGGAGATGGAACCGGCCGAAGGGCAGGCGGTCGAGCCGCGCGGGCACTTTCGTTTCCACAATAGCCTGCGCGGTTCCGGCAAATTGTTCCACAGCTGTTCTCCGATGATCCTGCGGCAACGCGCAAAGAGCGATTTGGCTCCGGAATTTGCTCGTCTGCCCCAATGAGGCCGAAGATCGATCTTAGGCCGGTTAGGCGCTATGAAAGCGGTATAGGGTCGAAACCCAATGATCTGATCCCTCATCCTGAGGAGCGCGCCGATAGGCGCGCATCTCGAAGGGCGAGGGTTTGGAGTTGGGTGACGGCTCTAATGCGATTTGCCAGGAGCTTCTTGTCCTTTAATATGTCCGATGTGCCCAAAATCCTCGTCTTTGATTCGGGCCTTGGCGGCCTGACCGTCTTCGCGGAGACCGTTCTATTACGGCCGGACGCGCGGTTCTTCTATGCCGCCGACGATGCCGGTTTTCCCTATGGCCGGCTCGGCGAGGCGCAATTGATCGCGCGAGTGATGGCCGTCATGGAGCGGCTGATCGCCAGCACTGCGCCAGACGTCGTGATCATAGCCTGCAATACGGCTTCGACGCTGGTTCTGCCGCATCTGCGCGCCGCCTTTCCGAAATTGCCTTTCGTCGGCACCGTGCCCGCCGTCAAGCCAGCGGCGGCGCAATCGCGCTCGCATATGATCTCGGTCCTGGCGACGCCCGGCACGGTTGCGCGAGACTATACCCACGATCTCGTGCGCACCTATGCGGCGCATTGCGATGTGACGCTCATCGGTTCGCGCGACCTCGCGAGCCTGGCCGAAGCCTATATGAAGGGCGAAGCCGTCTCGGACGGTGAGATCCTGCGCGAGATCGCACCTTGTTTTGTTGAGGCTCAAGGCAAGCGCACCGATTGCATCGTGCTTGCCTGTACGCATTATCCTTTGCTGCTCGCCGAATTCGCGCGCCTCGCGCCCTGGCCTGTCGATTGGATCGATCCGGCGCCCGCGATCGCGCGCCGCGTCGATCATGTGCTGAGGGAGGATTTGGGCTTCGCCGCGCCTAAGCCCGTATCGCCTTTATCGCATCGCGCTCTGTTCACGGGCACGGCGCTGCCGCTGCCCGCGCTCGACAAGGCGTTGCGCGCGCGCCATTTCACCGAGATCCTTTTGGATTCCATGCCGCTGGCCTTGGCGTGAGCATGATCTCGAAAAGCCGATGCGGTTTTTCGGATAAGATTATGCTTTGGGATAGAAGTCATGTTTTTGAACAAAGGCTTTGTGCTGGCGTCGCGGCCCTAAGGCACGCCGCGGCCAGAGAATTTCCGGCTCGTCACTTCGGAGATGGCGGAAGCCGCCGAGGGCGAAGTGATCGTGCGGCATCATTATCTGTCGCTCGATCCTTATATGCGCGGACGGATGAATGCAGCCAAATCCTATGCCGAGCCGCAGAGGCTCGACGCAATCATGATCGGCGGCACGGTGGGTGAAGTGGTGGCCTCAAGACACGCGGCCTTTGCTGCCGGCGATAAAGTTTCAGGCATGGGCGGCTGGCAGCTTTATGCGCGCTCGACGGGGCAGGGCTTACGCAAAATCACGCGGCCCAATATTCCGATCCAGGCTTTCCTGGGCCCGCTCGGCATGCCGGGCATCGCGGCTTGGTATGGGATCAATGCGATCCTGGTGCCGAAGGCCGGAGAGGTGGTCACCGTCTCGGCCGCGACGGGCGGGGTCGGTTCCGTTGCAGGCCAGCTTGCGAAAATGGCGGGTGCACGCGTCATCGGCATTGCGGGCGGCGAAGCGAAATGCCGCTTCGCGACGGAGGTGCTGGGCTATGATCTTTGCGTCGATCATGGCGCGGCGGATTTCGAAGCGCGGCTCAGCGCGGCTCTGCCCGACGGCGTGGATTGCGTGTTTGAGAATGTCGGCGCCCAGCCTTTGGCGCTTTGTATCGAACGGCTACGAGATTTTTCGCGCATCGCGCTCTGCGGTCTCGTGGCGTCAGGCTATGATGGCGCGACGCCAACGCCGTTGCGTGATCTCAAGGTCATTCTCGATCGCCGCTGCCGCATCGAAGGTTTCGTCATCACGGATCATCGCGCGCTCTACCCGCAGGCGATCGACGAACTCGCCGATTATTTCGAAGACGGCAGGCTCGGATGGACGGAAACCATCGCGGAAGGGTTGGAGGCCGCGCCCGAAGCTTTCATCGGCATGTTGCAGGGCAAGAATTTCGGCAAGCAGCTCGTGAAGCTGATTTGATTTTAAGTGTCAGCACCACATCCAGCCGCATCCGAAGAAGCGATAACGGCGGTAGATCACATAACGGCGTCTCTGTACGTTATGCGCAACCGGACGAGTTCGGGTCGAAGCCAATATAGACTTGAAAACCGCGACAGAACTCGGATCGGGACTGTCTGGGTCGAGTTGCTGCGCTCGCAGCCTTAAAGCGCCGGCTTGCTCGGGCTGAGAGGCGCCCATAAAACCCGCCTCGTACATGTTGGCGAGGGATTTTAGCGCATAGCCTTCGCCGAGGTCGGCGCCTTGCTGAAAATATTGCGCAGCCATGGCGAAGTCGCGTGGTACGCCCATCCCGTTAAGGTAAGCATTTCCGACAACCGACAGAGACAAGGCATTGCCTGCCTCGATGGCTTTTTCGTCCCAATCAAGCGATTTGAGCGCATCTTTCTTGACGTAAATGCCGTCGGCATAAGCGGTGCCTAAATTACCCATGGCCGCCGGCCAGCCCGCCTCAGCCGCCTTGCTCCAAAGC
>JAATEW010000092.1 GCA_015655535.1 Hyphomicrobiales bacterium
CGCGTGCCCATCGTCTCCGGCAAGATCACCTCCGGATTCGGCATGCGCTTCCATCCGATCCTCGGCTACACGCGCCCGCATACGGACGTCGACTGGGCCGCGCCCATCGGCACGCCGATCTTCGCCGCCGGCAATGGCACGATCATCAGCGAGGGCTGGGACTCAGGCTATGGCCGCCGCATCGAGATCCAGCACGCCAATGGCTATGTGACGACCTATAATCATATGTCGGGTTTCGCGCGCGGCACCGCGGAGGGCCAGCGCGTCCGCCAAGGCCAGGTGATCGGCTATCTCGGCCAGACCGGCCTCGCGACCGGCCCGCATCTCCATTACGAAGTGCTGGTCAACGGCCATTTCGTCGATCCGATGAAAGTGAAATTGGCACGCACCCGCGAATTCGACGGGCCGATGCTCGCGCAATTCAAACGCGAGAAAGACCGGATCGACGCCTTGCTCGCCAAAGCGCCGAACGCCCCGCAATTGGTCGCCGCGAAGCAGACCAACGAACGTCCGAGCTTTTCCCTGACCGAGACTCCGAACTATTTGGTCGGCAAGTAATTTTGTAAAGGACCGGACGATATTCCGGCCGCGCGCTTATCGAGCGCCGCTTCTTCCAAGCCATGTCGGTTAGCAGCGCTTCGCCTCGGCGGGATGATGTTTCCTCGCCGGCTTCATCATGTGCGCTTGCGCACAAGTTCGGGCAGGTGCGCGCCGAAAACAGCAACCGGCGGATGAACCTCCGCCACGATCGTCACGACCAAGGATTGCAAGGCTTCTCGTGCTGATGCCGGAGCCGCAGTTTTTGGGAGAACGACAATGACCATGATGGATAAACTCTCGTCCGGCTCCGACATCGCGATGTTCGAAGAGATTGAGACCACCGAAACCTCTTATGAACAAGCCGGCGTTTCAAGCGATGGCGCCGCTGCTTTCGCCGGGCCGTTAGATCACGATGATTTTGGATTGAATCAATCCAAAATCATGAACGTGATCGATTCTTTTAAAGATTCAGAGCCGGATGCGGGCGGAAAACCGCTACACACTTTTCCTCATCCCGCTCTGGAAATTTGGGAATCCGAAGAAACGCGCCCGGCCTATTTCTCCGTCTCCGGCGAAATGACGACGAGCCTTGCGGAGTCTTTCGATCATTACATCGGACCCTGCATGCAGCATCCGTTTCTGCCGAAGGCGGAGATCAAGGCCAAGCAATTCGCCCGCATCAAATATCTGGTCGAGATGGCCTATGCGGATATTCCCGTCTATCGCGACAAATATATCGCGGCCGGCTTTCACCCATCCGACCTCACATGCGAGGCGGATATCGACCTCATTCCGATCATCACCAAAGCCGAACTCGTCGCGGCTTTCCCCGGGCGCTGCATCAATCCGCGCTACGCGATGGACGATCTCTTCCCCACCCGCTCGTCGGGCTCGTCGGGGCAGACGCTTCTCATCCGCGTCGATCCCGACGCGGTCGTCACCGACACGATCCAGGGCGTGCGCCAATTCGCTTTGCAGAGCGGGCTGAAATATGGCCCCGCCGACCTGCTGACGCATGTCTATACGGTCCCGTGGTGGTTCTCGTCGATCGGCGGCACCTATCCCGGCGCCTTCATTTCCAGCGTCATTCCGCCGGAACGTGTGGCGCAGCATCTAAAGGAGATGTCACCGAAGATCCTGTCCTGCTATCCGTCGAACCTCGAAGCTCTGCTGCCCTATGCCGACGCGTTCAAATCGTCGCTCATGCTGGCGGTGACGCATTCGGAATATTCGTCGCCCGCGTCGCGCAAAGCAGCCTCGGCAAAGCTCGGCGTTCCGGTGCGCGACGAATATAGTTCCGAAGAAGCAACGCGCATCGCGCTCGAACTGCCCTGCGGCCATTATCACGTCTGCGAGGATTCGGTCAGGCTCGACATCGTCGATCCGGTGACGCTCGCTCCGCAGGTCAAGGGGCAGTCCGGCCTCGCCGTGATCACCAATCTCCTCAACGAGGCCATGCCCTTCATCCGCTATATGCAGGGCGATTGCCTGACGGAACCGGCAGAGCCTGATCCCTGCGGCATAGGCTGGAAGCAGTTGGAGAGCATAGACGGGCGCATGAACGATGCCTTCGTCAATGCCTATGGCCGGATGGTGCCGGCCGGCAGCGTGCTCGACATCACCTATCGCTGGATGTTCGACTGCGGGATCAACCTCGCGCAATTCGAAATCATCCAAAAGGCGCATGATGCCGTCGAGGCCCACTTCATTCCAGGTGCCGGCGTCGATGAAAACGTCATCGTGGGTTCGGTCGGCCATCTCGAAGATCTGCTCGGCCTCTGCCTCGAACACAAGGTGAAAGTGCGAGCCAAGGTCATGGCCGCCTTCCCGGCGAAGAGCGGCAAACGCCGCCCGATCCGCCGCGAGATGTGAGCGTCCACCGTCATGCGCATTCCCCGGATCAAGTCCGAGGATGACCCGCGCATCCAAACACAACACTCCACAATGCCTGGATGGCCGGGTCAAACCCGGCCATGACGGCCACTGTAAGAACAGGAGACCGACAATGAGCGGCTCGCTCAACCGTATCGGCGCCATGACCTTGCGCTATTGCTTTCTTCTGCGCTCGTCATGGCCACGGCTTCTCGAACTCGTCTATTGGCCAGCGATGCAAATGCTCGTCTGGGGTTTTCTCCAGCTCTTTCTCAGCGAAGATCATTCCTCGCTTGCGATGATCTCCGGCACATTCGTCGGCGCGGTTCTTTTGTGGGACGTGTTGTTTCGCGGCCAGCTCGGCTTCTCTGTGTCCTTCATGGAAGAGATCTGGTCGCGCAATATCGCAAACCTCATGATGAGTCCGCTGCGGCCCATCGAACTCGCGGCCTCCTTGATGCTCGTCTCGGTGCTGCGGCTGCTGATCGGCATGGTGCCCGTGTCGCTTTTCGCGCTCGCGCTGTTCCATTTCAATATTTACGGCCTTGGCTTTGTGCTCGTGATCTTCTTCGTCAATCTCGTATTGACGGCCTGGGCGATCGGGCTCGCGGTCTGCGGCTTCGTGCTGCGCTACGGCATGGGTGCCGAAAGCCTCGCCTGGGCGCTCGTCATGCTGCTTCTGCCCTTCTGCTGCGTCTATTACCCGGTGTGGATTCTCCCCGAATGGCTGCAGCCGATCTCTTGGGCTTTGTCGCCGACCTATGTGTTCGAGGGCCTGCGCGCCGCGATTATCGATCAGACCTTCCGCGGCGACCTGATGCTGAAGGCCTTCGCGCTCAACCTCGTCTATCTCGGCGCGGGCCTCGCGACTTTCATCTTGATCCTGCGCAGTGCCCGCCGGAGAGGCGCGCTCGTCTCGATCGGAGAATAGACTCAACGCTCAAAGGAACACGATCATGCAACCGATGACCAGCGCAGCGACCATCCTCGAAATGCGAGGCACCTTCTGGCAATGCGCGGAAGGCGTGCCACCCGAACATGCCGCACCGCGCGTGCCGGCTGTCGTGCTCGAAAATGTCGTGAAGGATTATAAGACCTGCCGCGCGCTCGACGGCATCAGCCTCGACATTCCGCAAGGCGCGACGGTTGGCTTCGTTGGCTGCAACGGCGCAGGCAAGACGACGACGATCTTTACCATCATGGGGTTGATCGCGCCATCGTCCGGGCGCGTGATGGTCTTCGGCCACGACATGACGCGCGATCCCTATAGAGTCTTGAGCCGGATGAATTTCGCGAGCCCCTATATGAATATGCCGGCGCGTCTCAGCGTGAAACAGAATCTTCGGATCTTCGCCAAACTCTATGGCGTGCCAAACGTCAAAGCCAAACTGGCGCAGCTCGCGCATGAATTCGATCTGGGCGACATCATGGACCGTGCGACCGGCAGTCTCTCGGCCGGACAGAAAACCCGCGTGTCGCTCGCCAAGGCGCTGCTGAACGAGCCGGACATTCTGCTGCTCGACGAGCCGACGGCCTCACTCGATCCCGAACGAGCGGCTTTCATCCATCAAAAGCTGGAGGCGCATCGCAAGAAGCACAATGCGACGATCCTCATGACCTCGCACAACATGATGGAGGTGGAACGGCTCTGCGATCCTGCCGTCGTCATGCGTTATGGCTGTATTATTGAGAAAGGCTCACCCGCCGATTTCAAGCGCCGCTATGGCAGCGCGACGCTCGGTGAGGCGTTGGAGCTGATGTAGGTAAAGATGCGCGCTTTCCATCTTAGATAAGCATAATCACTTAGCGTATCTGGGACACAGGTCGCTAGTAAATCGATAAGACCGCGAAATGCCGTTTCGAACGCGGTTCCCTGAACATAGGCTTGGCTTGCATGTCGAATGATTCGCAAGGCTGAACGTGAGTTCAAGCTGGCGCGGCTATTACGCTCCGCGCTCTACCTCTGCGATCGAGGAGTGCCCTTAACGCCGATCCGCATGAGACCAAAATTGCACTCTGCCTTCGCTCTCAGACAAAACGGTCCGGTTAAATCGCCGAACCCATGGCTGCCGCCCTTGCTGCTGTCGGCAAGCGTCGTGGCGCTTATATGCGCCGCTCCATTGTCGGCTTTCGCTCAGACGCCTCCAATTCCCAATCCGCTTCAATATGGATTGGGCCTCATCGGCGCTCCCGCGGCATGGGCGGCCGGTTATTCAGGCGTCGGCGTGACAATCGCGATCGGCGACACCGGCATAGACACCATGCATCCAGCCTTCGCCGGCAAGATCGACCCGCGCAGCATGAATTACGTGCTGCCGGCGCCGGGCGCGGTTTATGATCGGACGCAGATCACGGATCTAGGCTATCACGGCACGCATGTCAGCGGCATCGCGCTTGCGTCTGGCACGAGCGACGCGCCTGGCGTCGCCTATAATGCGGATGTCGTGATGCTTCGCGTCTTGGCCGATACGCGAGCTTGCAAAGCGCCGGGGGCAAATTGCACACCCGATGTCATCGACGATCCCGCAGCTAGTTCCCTCGATTATTTTGCGACGCTCACCAATGTCGGCATTTACAATGCGAGCTACGGGCCAAGTCTCCCCAGAGGGACTGCAAATCTGCAACAATGGCCAAGCTATACCATCGACGCCACCGAGGAGGCGGCAGCGTGGAATGCGGTTTCGGCCGGTAAAATCATCGTCGCCGCGACGGGAAACGATCGCGGCGTCAATCCCGCCGCGGGCCGCAATCCAAATGGTTTGGCGCTTGATCCATTCATCCGGCCAGCCAATGCCAATGCCGGCGTCTATGACGATCGAGGTGCCAATTACGACTTTTCCAACCTGTTGGGGCAGAACGGCCTGATCATCGGCGTCACGGCGGTCGATCAGAACAAGACCATCGCGGGTTTCGCAAATATGTGCGGCGTGACCGCGAGCTGGTGCGTCGCGGCTCCGGGTGTAAATATCTATTCGACATTGCCCGACAACATGTATGGGTCACTATCGGGTACATCGATGGCAGCACCCATGGTTTCGGGTGCGCTGGCGGATTTGACGCAAGCCTATCCCGGCTATAATTCGCAAGATCTGGCGCATGTGCTCTTTGCAACGGCGGAGAACATCGGCGGCCAGGCCGCGGATAACGCGATTTACGGTTACGGCCTGATCCGGCTCGACCGGGCCATCGCAGGGCCGACTACGCTCGCTGCCGACTACGCCGTCAATGTCGCCAATCGGCAAATGACCTATTGGAGTCAGCCGTTCGCCACCAGCGGCGGCTTCAGCAAGACGGGCGATGGCTATCTCATCATCGCCGGACGCACCGATGCGGCCGGCGACGTGGCGGTGAACGGCGGCGCACTCGGCGTCGACGGCACACTTACCCTCGACACGGAAATGACCGTCGCGCAGGGTGCCACACTGGCGGGCTTCGGCACGATCAACGGCAATACGATCGTCAACGGCACGCTGAATGCCGGGCAATTGCCGAACTATAGCGATCTGATCGCCAATAATGGCGGCACCCTGCCGGCCGGCATCCCGTTGACCGGAACCTCGCCCGGCACGCTGACCTTCGACGGCAACGTAACGCTCGGCTCAACCGCCATCATGCGGGTCAATGTCGACGGCAATCTGCAGATTCCAGGCGGGCCCCGCACCTATGACAAGATCATCGTCGACGGCGATGGGCACGTATTCACGGCGAACGGAACGCTCACACCCATTCTGCGCGGCATTCCGGGCGGTACCAACACCTACTCTCCGACCATCGGCACATCCTTTCCGTTTCTAATGGCGTTTGACGGCGCCACCGTCACAGGATCCTTCACAGGTCTGGTTCAACCAACCAATGCCCTCCCGGCCAACGCGCGCCTCGACACAGTTTATTCGCCAACCGGAATCTCGCTCAACGTGACGCCTCTGACATTCACCGGCCTCGCGGCGGCGCAGGGCCTCAATATCAATCAACTCGCTCTCGCCAATGCACTCGATCGCGCGCGTCCGGCAGCGGGGCTCGCCATGTTTGGACGCACGCAGACGATCTTCGATGCGCTCTACCAGCAGGACGCCGGCGGCGACGCGGCGGCACTCAATTCTCTTTCGGGTCAAGGCCAGGCGGCAATTCCAAGCGCCATCCTCGACGCCTTCGCCGGTTTTTCCGATGTGATCGGCGATCGCCAAACCATGCTCGCCTCAGGCTTCGGCGCGGCCCAAGCGGCGCTGACGCCGAACATCGCCCTTTCCTATGCGAATACCGGCACCATCGCGGAAGCGCTTGGCGCGCCCGGAGGGCCGTTTGCGAGTCAGACGCCAGCCAGCGCGGCGGCGATTGCCGATTCCTGGACGACATGGGGTCAGGGCTACGGCCGCCAGTCGCGTGTCGGCGAGGCCAATGGTGTGCCCGGCGCCAACGCATCGAGCGGCGGCTTCGTGGTCGGCAGCGATCGTCTCGTCGCAGCCAATCTCATTGCCGGCGGCGCGGCGGGCTATACCCATACCGCGACCGGCAGCGCCGGCATGAGTGCCACCGCCGATACCTATGCAGGTGCACTCTATGCCACCTGGACGCCCGGCCCATTCGTCTTCGATGCAAGATTGGCAGGTGGCCCGACCACGGGCAACACAACGCGATTCATCTCCTTTCCGGGCGTATCCACTCCGACCGGGGGCACGGTGAACGGATGGGGCCTTTTGGCCGCGGGCGACGCCGGCTATCAGTTCGATCTCATCGGCGTCACGCTGAAGCCCTTCGCCGGACTGACCGGCCAAAACTTCCATCGCAACGGCTTTACCGAGACGAGCGATTTCGGCCTGAGTTTTCCGACCCGGACATTCGACAGGGTCACCGGCGAACTCGGCGTCTGGACCACCAAGCTTTTCCACGCCGGGGCCACGACCTATATGTTGCAGTTCAAAGCCGCCTGGACGGATGATTTCAGCAATCCCGCGCTCACGACGCAGGCGGCGCTGCTCGACCAGCCCTTCGGAATCGCTGCGGCCAATCCGGGCCGCGACGCCGCCGTCGTCGCCGTCAATGTGGCGGCGTGGCAGACAGAAAGTGTCGCGCTCTTCGCCAATTATAGAGGCGAATTCCGCGACAATGCGACATCCAATCAAGGGACCATCGGCATGCGCGTCAGTTGGTGACGCGCTCGGAAATTGGCCGCCCTTCAATAGCTGCCGCGCTCCGATGCCGGCAAAAACTTAAACGGTTCCGCCGGTTTGAAGCCGGCAGAGACTTCGCCTGAAAAAACCTCACCATTCTGAATGGTCAGCTTCTTCACCGGCGCGCCTTGTTTGAGATCGAGCTTCGCGATCTCGACCCAAAACGTATTCGGTCGTGTCGCCGAGTCGAAATAATAGATCAGGTTCTTCTGATCCGACACAGTGCGCCAGAGCGTCGAGGCGATGTTCGGATGCCCGGGCGTCGTGGTGCCGAGCGGTACGCTGACGCCGCGCTGCAGGCTCATGACCTCGGCCACGGCCTGATAGGTGAAGGATCGGTCCGGAACGCTTTTAATGAAATGCGGATCGGCCTGTTTGGGGATCGCGTCCAGAAAATACGAGGCACGCACGAAGCGGTCGGCGGCGCGGCTGGTGCCCGGCAGAAAGACCTCGCCGCCAATATCTTTCCAATAAGCGTTCAGCGCCAATTGCTGATCATAGACTGGGGAATTCGTCATCACGGTAAATTCCTTGCCGTGATGGATGACCAACTTGCCATTTACATATTCGAAAATGGCGGAATCGCCGGATGAGTCCGATAGAGCGAGATGCAACACAGCTTGCACGCCATTCGGCAGGCTCGGCGCCAATATGTTGAAGGGCTCTTTCGCAAGTGCCTCGACCGCCTCGTTCACGTTCGCGTAATTATCCAGGGCGTATTGGCCCCAGGCAGCGATGGACAAAGACGGTTTGCTCTCGTCCGGCTTTCCGTAATCCGATTCTGCGAGATAAAGCAGATTGGCGACGAGACCCTTCTCGTTCATGCCGTCGCCGGTACCGATCTCATAGCTCGACGTGGTGACGCTGCCATATTTCGACGTCCAATGGATGGATTTTGCACCCGCCGCGCCATCGCGTTTCATCCCGGATGGGAAGGCCCAGAGATTGGAAGACATATCCTCCTCCCAATCCATGTTGCGTCCGGTGAGAACAAGATCGCCGGCGCCGACGAACAGCGTGCGCGTGCATGCACTGGCCGTATCGGCCACGGGAACTGCGAGCAATGCGGTGGAGAGGAGCAAGGCGGTCGATTTTGACGAATGCGGCTTCACGGTTCCACTCCTATGGAGAAATATCGCGCGGGAGTATTGGCCACCGGCCTTCCGATCGCCTTTGCAAATCGTTTCGGATTTGAGGGAGTTTCATTGGCGCCATATGGCGAGGACGCGTCGTTTAGGCCGGACGTTCAAAGACGCTAAAGATGTGTCGCTACCCCACGTCTAATGAATGGCTGCGATGAGCGTATGCGGCGGATGCCGTGCGTCGCCGCGGCGGTTTTGCGGGCGAACATACATGATGACGACTTTCGGATGGTCTGTCTTCACCTTGAGCGCGGCGACGAGCGCATCTTCGGCGTCCACGACCATGTGGTCCGTCTTTCCTTCTAGCTTAAGTCCAACCATGAATTGCACCGGAACCTCCTGGGTTTTAGCGATGGATGTAATATTCAAGCTGCTCGATCGTGAATTTCTGCTGGCTGATAATCGCTTGAACGAGATCCCCAATCGATATGATTCCGATCAAGCTGTCGTTTTCGATAATCGGAAGATGTCTCACTTTTTTATCGGTCATGATGCCCATGCAGTCTTCAACGGATTGCTCAGGCCCGGCATAGACAACGTCCGTTTCCATAATGGCTTGAACTGGAGTGGCCGGCGATACCCGGCCCTTCAGCACGACGTTTCTGGCATAATGACGTTCTGTCACGATGCCGATCAGCTCGCCATTATCGATCACGACCAAGGATCCGATATTTTTTTCGGACATCTTTTTGATCGCGTCATAGACGGTCGCATCGGGAGATATCGAGAAGACGTCACAGCCCTTGTGATCGAGCAACTGCTTTACGGTTGTCATTTGAAGACGCTCCAAAAGCCAGCAAAAGAACAGCCCGTCTCCGGCTGGTGCGATGCAACGCGAAATGGCACTCCTGACTCCACGACCCCAATTGAATCATCTGGTTCGCACGACACATCTATCAAGGGCTCTTTCGTGTGACAGTGGAACGGACATCATGAAGTTCATCGTAACGCGCACAGGCAAAAATGGAGACATCATTAAAACCTGCGACACGGCGGAAGCCGCTTTCGAACAAGCTTCAGCCTTGCTCATGACAGACGCGACTGTCGTCACGATCACCGACGGAGACCCGCCGAATATACGCCCGGTGAACTCCGCTTGCACTCCCTTGAGCATGAGCGACAATGAACATGAAAGCGGTGAAGCTTTCGATTTAAGGTCAAATCGCAGAAAGCATCACATGCCGGATGACACCACATGTAATGAGCCTACAATGTTATAATGCGGTCGCGTCACGCTTGCGGTTGACGATAAAGCGCGTTGTCTTCTGGTGACGGCGGCCTCTCTTCACTCACAGCTCCGGAGGAATCGACATGACGATCCGAAATCCTATCGAATGGAGCGTTGATCATATTGAGCTGACGGCTCATGCCTTGAAATCGGTCGGCTACGCGCTTCATCCCACAGACGAGAGTTTCGACGGCACGCAACCGCAAGTCCGGCGCATAGCAATATCCGACCTCAAAGACGTCTTGCTCAGCGGTTTCCGCGACTTTACAAGCTATCGGACGGACGTCATTTTCATTTGCCTTATCTTTCCCTTGATCGGTCTCATTCTCGCAAATCTGACGTTGAGCTTCGGCGCGCTGCCGCTGCTGCTGCCGCTCATATTCGGTTTTGCGCTCATCGGCCCATTCGCGGCGGCCGGCCTCTATGAGATGAGCCGGCGCCAAGAGCAGGGAAAACCTGTCTCGTGGACCGACGCCTTTGGCGTGTTCGGATCCCCGTCCATCGCCTCGATCATCAAACTCGGCCTGCTCCTGAGCGGCATCTTCGTTCTCTGGCTGGCCGCGGCATTGGTGATCTACCAGGTCACTCTTGGCCCGGCCATGCCGGCCTCGATCCCGGCCTTTGCGGCCGATGTCTTTACGACCGGCGCCGGATGGACATTCATCGGAATAGGCATAGGGATCGGCGCCTTGTTTGCCTTGGTCGTGCTTGCGATCAGCGCCGTGTCCTTTCCTCTGCTGCTCGACCGGCATGTGAGCATATCGACCGCGATCGAGACCTCGATTCGCGCGGTCCTCATCAATCCGGTGCCCATGCTCATCTGGGGACTCATCGTCATGAGCGCTTTGGTGCTGGGGACGATTCCGGCATTGGTTGGGCTTATCGTCGTGATGCCGGTGCTCGGCCATGCCACATGGCATCTCTATCGCAAGATCGTCGGGTGAGGCGCGCTTAATCCGATCCCTTTACGACGCCGCATTGCGCGGCGGCTCTTTCAGCCAAATCGTGGTTCGAAAGTCCGCTTCCCATACCGACATGACAGTCTGGGAATGCTTCTTTTCCATCGCTCCAAGTTTGAAACGCGGATTCGAAATCCTCAAGTGCGATGAGCAGGGCGCGGCTCAGCTCGACCTTCTCCGTCAAGAGGCCTCCGTGCCTGATCAAAGCGTAATCGATCCCCAATTGCATCAGGAATGAAATGACGCTGGGCTCGGCGATGAAGGGAACTCTTTGCTCCCGTGCATTCAGGCTCGTTTCGCAAGCGCTGCGCGAGGTCGAAAGCATGGTACGGCAGAGCGAGGGACGATGCTCGTAAATCGAACAGCGATTATCTACAAGCAAAGCGCAAGGCTTGTCGGCACCATAGCGGCTTTGCTCGTCGAGGGGCAACGGTGCGCGCTTCGCGAGCCGTTCTTTGAGTCCCGCGATCTCAGGCGCCGGCTTCGTATCGAGAATGTGGCGTGCAATGTCGAAAATCTCCAAAGGTGCAGAAAGAACCATTTGATGGCAGCAAAAGGCGCATCCGGATACGCATTCGGCACCGCATTCTGAAGCGTAATCCGCCACGACTTCGTCGATCGCTTCGCTCCTGCCCTTTATTATTTGACCGAACATTGCGACGTTCGCGCCGGCTTTGCCATCCTCCAACTGAAGGCATGTTTGACGATAGGCCTGCTCGAAAACAGCTTTCTGAAATGCCGGATCATCTATGGATTCCGCATTTTCCGCCTCGCTGGAGTCTACGCCACCCATTATATTTCACCCCTCCGGCAGCAGCAGAACCAATAGCACGAGGCCATTGAGCAGGGTAAACCGCGCGCTGCTGTCGAGACTGTTCCAAGTGGTCGACTGCCACATCATGAACCATTCGCCGCCGATCGTGGTGAAGCCGAGGCCATAGAGCAAAAGCCCGAAGGTCAGGCCAAGAACGCCAAGCGGCTTTGCTTGCGCGAAACGCTTGGCATCGCCGCTGGCGGCGAGCAGTCGCAGGCTCGCGGCGGCGAGGATCGCGGCCGTCGCTATTTCCCAGCCGATGATCAGCCAATAGGCCGCGGCCGCGATGCGCTCATCCGTGATCGCGCGCCATTTGAGCGTATTATCGGGAAAGACCGTATCCATCGCCAGCACATGTTTCACGAAGACCCAATTGGCCCCATAGTCGGTCACGTTCTCAATCGCGACCAGAATGAAAAAGAGCGCGATAGTCGCGACAAGCGCGGTCTTGCAAAGGCGGATGAGCATGGGTTCGTCCATCAATCTGAGCCATTATGGCCGGGCTTGACGTGGAGAGCTTAGCCAAACAGCTTTAACGCTTCCTCGGCGAGCACGCCGCCGGTGATCTCGATCTTTTCAAACGGCGTCTTCTGCGCGATCTCGGTGCAGGAAATTTCGATCTGACCCAGATATTTTTCGATCTGCGGCACGGAGGCCGCGTAAACGACCCGCCCGATCTTGCACCAGACGATCGCGCCCATGCACATGACGCAGGGCTCGCCCGACGTATAAAGCGTGGTGCCTTTCAACGCCTCCGGCCCGTGCTCGGTCAGAAAGCGCCTGATCGCGACCATCTCGCCATGCGCGGTCGGATCATGCGTCGTCTTGCCCATATTCTCTCCGCGCGCCAGGATCTCGCCGTCGCGCGTAATCACCGCGCCGAATGGAAAATCGGCTTTGGCCGCGAGCGCGATGGCCTCGCGCATCAATCGTTCGTCTTCGGCCGTCGGCGGCGTCCGGACCGTTTCGGCCTTGATCTCCGATGCGGCCGAAGTCGCGACCGCGGCAAGCCCCATCACGGCGGCGCGGCGGTTGATCACTCTCTGCGGCGTCTTCGATTCACTGTCATACGTCATGCCAGTTCTCCTCGTGCTTGATGCATGATGACATGGGAGTAAACATTCGTGCGCAAAGCTTTTAGTTTTGATGCACCATCTTTAACGGAATGTCGCCGCTGCCACGGCAACGCTCTGGCAAACAAGGGATGCGAGAGGTAGAAGAATAAGCGTGGCGGCCAGGATATCCGGCAAGAGTGACGGTTCCTCGGTTTCAATATCGTTGCAAGCGCCATCGATGATTGGGGAGATTTCAAATGTCTATATCACGGACCGCGATCGCCGCGGTCTTCTTGGCTTCGGCGCTGATCGCGCCCATGTCCGCCAACGCGTTTTCCATCGATCCAAGCGTCAGCCTGCCAGACGAGATCGAGCATGTCTCGGGCGGCTGCGGCCCCAACGGCTGGCGCGGCCCGTGGGGCCATTGCCGGTACAATGGCGGCTGGGGGTCGCATTGGGGCTGCCCGCCCGGCTGGTGGCGCGGTCCTTGGGGCCATTGCCGCCACACGATCTATCACGGCCGTCTGCCCGGCGGCGGCTGGAAATAAGCTCATCCTGCCATGCCATCATCGGCGCGCGCTCAGCGCGCCGATTTTGCTTTATTGCGCCGCCGCCTCCGGCAGGATGAAGCCGATCACTTTAGTCTCTGCCCGAAACGCCGCGAGCCTCGCATTCAATGCCTCGGCCGAAAGCTTCTCATCGGCGATCTTGACGCGATAGATGCCGCCGGGCTTCGGACCTTCGACCAGGCTCGCCTGATGCGCTTCCAGAAAGGCCGTCGCATCCTGCATCGAGACGGAGGACGCGAAAGAGATCAGGGCATAGGTGCCGTCGCTCTCGGTCTTCGATTCGTGAGAGGCGGTCGTGTAGTGCGCCCCGCTCGGCCGGTCGACCAAAAGGCCCGTGAGAAGGCCGGCTTGCAGGCAGATCACGACGGCGGCCGCCATGGCCGACCAGGTGAGAGCGCGTGGAGACAAGCTCGACACCATGCCGGAGACCCAGCCAAGCGCGCGCTCGAAGATGGAGGCATGGCGCGGGTGCTCGGCTTCGTAAGCTTCAATCCGCGCCATGAGCCGGCTCGATGCCGCGCTTGACGGCAGCCCGAGACTTTCGTTCACGGCAACCGTCTCGGCTTCCTCGTCCTGCACAAGCGCAAGGCGACGGCGCAATTCGCCATCAGCCGCAAGCGCACTCTCGACCTGTGCCTGATCCTCCGCCGAAAGACGCCCGGTCGCATACCAGGGCAGGAGAGCTTCGGGCGGCGAGAACTCGGCATCGTCCGGCTGCCCGTTTTTCGCGTCACTCATGGCCAACCTCTATCAATGCCAGCCTGTTTCAAAAGTTCGGACAGGCGTTTGCGGGCGTGAAACATCCGGGTCTTCACAGTGTTCTCCGGAATGCCCAAAATCATGCTTGCTTCCTCAACCGTCCGGTCGTGGTAATAAACCAGGTCGATCACCTCGCGATGCGCCGCGGAGAGCGCCCCGATGCAAAGTCTCAAGGCATCCGCCTTGGAGGCTTTCTGCAGAATGACCTCCGGATTATCGGCCTCATCCTCAAGCACGTCCTCAGTCTCCGGTTCAAGCGCCTCATGCTGCTTCTGGCGAAAGCTCGACAAAGCCTTGAAGCGCGCAATCGACAAGAGCCAGGTCGAGACGGACGAGCGCCCTTCAAAGCGTCCGGCCTGCTGCCAGACATCGAAGAAGACATCGCTCATGAGGTCCTCGGCCTTTGTCTCGTTACGGACGAGCCTTTGCAGAAATCGAAAGACCCTTGTGCTATGCCGCGTGTAAAGGACCTGCATCGCACCGCGGTCGCCGGACGCGATCCGCCTGATGAGACCTTCATCCGAAGCGTCATCGCTGCCCTCAGCCATCGTCTTCCTCAACCCCTTTTGCCGTCCGTTCGCCCAGCCAGGGCCATCATGAAGCGGAAGCAGGGTTTTGGCGACTCGGGGGGTCCGGAGAAAGGACGGGCGAAACCCGAGGAGCCGATGGCTTCGCCCGCCTCTTCCAGACCGTCACGTCAGGTCAGTAGCAGGATATGACGAGCTCTCCGTAGGCATTGAAGTGCTTCCAGCAGCCGCCGTAGCCGGCGCCGTAATAGCTGCGGCCCCAGCCCCAGCTATGGCCCCAATGGCCGTAGCCTCCACCCCAATGACCGCCGCCGAAATGGCCGAAGCCGAACATATGAGCTGACGCCGAGGTCGGGGCGAGAGCGGCACCAGCGGCAGTGGCGAGAAGGGCGGCGGCGGCAATATTGCGAAGTGAACGATTGAACATGGTAAATCTCCATCGGATGAAACGGGCACGATCGCGGCCCGGACATCCCTGGGTCGCCGCTCCGCTTAATCTGGTTCAATCGCATTTGAGATTTTCCGGCGGTTGAACCTTCCGCTTGTGCCGTTCGACACATCGCCGGGCCTGCCGCCGCCACATGATCCACCTATTGAGAGCGGGCGCGACAGGCCTTAGGATCGATGGGGAGCCGCGTTTATGAACGATAGTCTGCGGAGTTCACGACCGGGACATGGTCCGGCGGGCAAGCGCCACACGGCAAGCCGGACAGCCCTTGCTTTGATCTGCGCGGTCCTCGCGGCCACGGCCTCTCTTCCCGATGCCCATGCCCGCGGTTTTGGCGGCGGCGGAGGCGGCTATGGTGGCGGATATAGCCACGGCAGTGGCTATGGCGGCGGATACGGTCATGGCGGAGGCTATGGCCGTGGCGGCGGATATTCCGGCTCATCGAACTATTCGGGCCGTTCCTCGCGATGGGATCACCCATCCGCGTCCTACCGGCCATCAGAACGCGCGCCGGTTCACGAGCCGCCCTATCAGCCCGTTCACGAGCCGCCGTCTCGTCCGGTGATCTCAGGTGGCCATCCGCCGCGTGAAGACTATCCCGGCAGAGGCACGGATCGTCCGTCATGGCATCATCCGGTCTATGCCAGCAACGAACCGCCGGTCTATAACCCGCCGCAGACGCCGGTTTATACGCCGTCGCATCCCACCACTTATGCCGATGCGCAATCGGTGAATCTTCCCTCTCAAAATCAGCAACCGCAAAATCCGCCGCCGCCCGTGCAACGGGCACGAAGCGGCGTGCCGGCCGCGGCTGAAACGCGCTTCGTTCCGGATGAAGTCATGTTCACCGTCAGCGGCTCGCCGCAAATCGCCGAAACCATCGGGCAAAGGCATCATCTCGTCCTGGTGTCTTCGCATAATGTCGGCTTGATCGGCGGCGGCACCATGAATCGCTACCGGATACCCGACCGCCGCTCCGTCCCGGAGGTGATCCGCGATCTCGAAACCGAGCGGCAGATCACCTGGGCGCAGCCGAATTACATCTTCAAGCTCGAAGGCGTCGAGGTTGCGCCGCAAGGTCTCGCCGCCGCGCAATATGCGCTAGCGAAATTGCATTTGCCGGAAGCGCACCGCATCACCGAAGGCGACAGGGCGCTCGTTGCGGTCATCGACTCCGGCATAGACGAAACTCATCCGGACCTTACCGGCGCGGTCGTCGACCGGTTCGATACGCTCGGCGGCACGGTGCAGGCTCATGCGCATGGCACGGCGATCGCCGGAGCCATCAGCGCACATGGCGCCCTTCTCGGCGTCGCGCCGCACGCCAATATTCTCGCCATCCGCGCCTTCGGCGCCGCCGACACGACACCGGGTGCCGAAGGCACCACAGCGCATGTCGTCGAAGGCCTCAACTGGGCCTATGATCATCATGCGCGGATCGTCAATATGAGCTTCGCGGGTGCTTTCGATCCGCTGCTCGCCTTGGCGATCAGCAAGGCGCATCGCAAGGACATGATCATCGTGGCAGCCGCCGGCAATGAAGGCCCGGGCGCGGCGCCCGCCTATCCGGCCGCCGACCCGAATGTCATCGCGGTGACGGCGACGGATCGCAGCGACAAATTGTTCAGCGCGGCCAACCGCGGCTCCTATATCTGCCTCGCCGCTCCCGGCACGGATATCATCGCGGCGGCGCCGTCGAACAGCTATCAATTCAGCTCGGGCACATCGATTGCCGCAGCCCATGTCAGCGGCATGATCGCCCTTCTCCTCGCCGAGAAGCCGGATCTCGGCGCGGACACGATCCGCCGGGTTTTGAAGGACACCGCGCATGAGCTCGGCACGCCCGGCTCCAACCAAGACTTCGGCTCGGGCCTCGGCGATGCCGCGCGCGCCGTCGCCGTGGTCGCCATCCTGCGCGACAAGGAAGGGCAGCCGCAAGTTCAGAACGCCCAGCTCGATCGCTGATCTCCGCAGGGGAAGTTATTTGGTCGCCCTTGGCTAGTTTTCCCGCATATCGGCGGCATTCAGCTCTTCGAGATCGAGCTGGCGCTCGAGCATATGCAGCACGGCATCGTTGATCTCCTGCGCGCGGTGCATTTTGATGATCGCATCGCGGCCTGCTGCGACCGCAATGAGAACAGCCGAGAAATGTGCGTCGCGATGCGGACGCAATTCATCTTCTGCGCCGCTGAACTTTTCAGAAGCCCTGGCGCGATAGTCATATTGCTCGACGAGGCGCGGGTGGCGCTCCGAGCCGTCTTCCTGCCGCGATATGTCTCGGATCGCGTCAAGCTGCGCCAGCGCCATGCGCGCGCGGGCCTGGGATGCGGATAGAACATCCGCCTGCCGCCGCGACATCAGATCGCCGAGATCGAGACGGCGGATCAAAGGACCGATGGTTGCGCCCTGGAGAATGACGGTGACGAGAATGACCGCGAAGGTCGTCGCCAGGATGAAATCGCGTCCTGCGAAATCGACGGGCAGCGACAAGGCCGCCGCGAGGCTCACCACGCCGCGCATGCCCGCCCAGCTCATGATGATCGGAACCGCGACGGGCAGCGAGCCCGCTTTGCCGCGTGATGCAAAGAGACGCTGCATGTAAACCGAGGTGAAAATCCAGATGAAACGCGTCACGATCACTGCGAGAACGACAGACATCGTCGCGGGCAAAAGCGCGACGATCGCATTCAACCCCAGGCGTTCGAGAATTCCGCGAAGCGACAGGCCGATCAGAATGAAGATCATCGATTCGAGAATGAAAACGACGAAGCCCCAGATGGCGACAGCTTCCCGGCGCGTATTCGCCGAAAAGAGTTCATGCTGCCGCCAGCCGAGGACGAGGCCGCAAGAGACCGTCGAAAGCACGCCGGAAACGCCCACGGCCTCGGCGCCTATGTAGGAGATCCAGGCCGCGAGAAACGTGCCTATGATCGCCATATGCGTATCCGTCAGGCGGCGCAGCGTGAAATCCATCGCCAAAGCGAAGAGAAGCCCGACGATGATTCCGCCGACCGAGAGAAAGCCAAAACTAACGGCGGCTTGGCCGGCGTTGAAGGCGCCCGTCAGCGTGGCCGCGACCGCGAGCCGGAACAGCACGAGACCCGAAGCGTCGTTGACGAGGCTTTCGCCTTCCAGGATCAGCATCATGCGCGGCGGCAGGGCGACGCGTTGAAGCACGGCTTTCGCCGCGACCGCATCGGGCGGCGAGACGATGGCGCCAAGCGCGAAACAGGCGCCCCACGGCAGAGAGGGGACGACGCAATGCGCGATAAGGCCGACGATCAAGGTCGTAAAGATGACCGCGCCGACGGCAAGCTGAAGGATCACCCGGAGATTTCGGCGAAACTCCCGCCACGGCGTGAAATAGGCGCTCGCCAGAAGCAGCGGCGGCAGGAACAGCACCAGCACGAGATCCGGATCGAGTTCGATATTCGGCAGACCCGGAATGAGCGCGAACCCGATTCCGCCCAGGATCAGGGCCGCGGCCGGCGGCATTTTCAGCTTGCGCGCGACGAGTTCGAGCCCGACGACCGTCGCAAGCAGGATCATGAATAGGTCGAAATGGACGATATTGGTCGAATGATTCATCGCCGGGTTTCTCAGGCGAAATAGGCTTCGAGGATGGATTCATAGATCTTCGTCAGCATCTCGACATCGGCCACGGCGACATGCTCGTTGACGGCATGCATGGTCGCGCCGACAAGACCGAATTCGAGCACCGGACAAAAGGCGCGGATGAAACGCGCGTCCGACGTGCCGCCTGTGGTGGACAGGACGGGCTTGCGGCCCGTATGGGTTTCAATCGCCTGCGAAACAAGCTTTGTGAAACGATCTGGCTCGGTGATGAAGGCCAGCGCATTGCAGGGCTCGAAACGAAGCTCGAAAGGCAATGGCGCTTGCAGCAGGCCGCATCGGCGCTGCAACTCCTCCGCCAAAGTATCCGGTGTCCAGAGATCGTTGAAGCGGATGTTGAAGCGGGCCCCGGCCTCGGCCGGAATCACATTCCAAGCCGGATTGCCCGCATCGACATTCACGATCTCCAGATTGGACGCATCGAAATGCGGCGTCCCGTCGTCGAGCGGCATGCCTTGCAGGACTTCGATGAAGCGGGCGAGCCAGGGGATCGGATTTTCGGCGCGGTGCGGATAGGCGACATGGCCTTGCTTGCCGTGCACCGTCAAAGTCCCGTTGAGCGAGCCGCGCCGGCCGATCTTGATCATATCGCCAAGCCCATCGGGATTGGTCGGCTCGCCGACGATGCAATGATCGAAATGCTCGCCTTTCGCCTTGGCCCAATCGAGCAGTTTTATGGTGCCATTGACGGCCGGGCCTTCTTCATCGCCTGTGATGAGAAAGCCGATCGATCCTTTGGGTGCGCCATGCTTGGCGACATAGGCGCAGGCTGCGATCGCAAAGGCCGCGACCGCGCCCTTCATATCGCTGGCGCCGCGGCCCCAGATCGCACCTTCCGTGATCTCGCCGGAAAAGGGATCGAAGCGCCATTGCGCCGCGTCTCCGACCGGCACGACATCCGTATGGCCCGCGAAGACGAGATAAGGCGCGCCCGTGCCAGTCCGCGCATAGAGATTTTCAATGTCGGGCTGACCCGGCTCGCCGAAGGTGACGCGCTCTGCCGTAAAGCCCGAAGCCTTCAGCACGCTTTCGAGCAAAGCCAGCGAACCGCCGTCCTGCGGCGTGACCGAAGGGCAGCGGATGAGCGCCTGGCAGAGATCGAGAGCGTTTGTCGGAAGCGGCATGGCGAAGGATACCTGGAACCTAACGTAGTACCGTCATTGCGAGGAGTGAAGCGACGAAGCAATCCATACTTGGCTTCAGCAGCTGTCCTGGATTGCTTCGCTGCGCTCGCAATGACGGTTTCCGGACGACGTCATAATGGGTTGTGACCCTAGCTCAATCTTGCGCCGGTTTCGACGGCAAGATGCCCAATTCGACCACGGTCCAGATGAGGAGAAGGATGAAGAGGAGGTCGATGGCGACGACGCTCCAGATCGCCACTTCATTGTCCATCTGCGGATAGAGCCAATGCGCGGCGCTGGCCAGAAGCGCGAAGAAGGGCACAAGCCCGGCAAGGGCCGCGGGCCTCGCACGGTCGCGCCAGCGTTTGGCGGACAGATTGTAAAAGCAGATCGCAATCAGGACGAGCGCGAAAATATAGAGCGTCAGATAGACATAGGCGGCGATGACGCGCCAATCGAGGAGCGGCATGTTCGCGAGGTCGTGACGCATGTAGGGCACGAGCAAAAAGCCCACCGCCGTCAAGACGGCCAGAAGAGCGCCGAGCCGGAGGCCGCCACGGGCCCAGGTCTTCCGGTCGATCCGTCCCTGATCGGTGCGAAAGAGAAAGCTGATGGAAGGCGCTGCTGGTTCCACCACACGCCTAATCCCGCAAGAGATCGTTGATCGCCGTCTTGGAGCGCGTCTGCGCATCCACCATCTTGACGATCACCGCGCAATAAAGCGACGGGCCGGGCGAACCATCCGGCAAAGGCTTGCCCGGCAGATTGCCGGAAACGACGACGGAATAAGGCGGCACATGGCCGATATGGATCTGGCCCGTCGCGCGATCGATGATCTTGGTCGAGGCCGAAATGAAAGTGCCCATGGACACGACAGAGCCTTGGCCGACCACAACGCCTTCGACGATCTCCGAGCGCGCGCCGATGAAGCAATCATCCTCGATGATGGTTGGATTGGCCTGCAAAGGCTCCAACACGCCGCCGATGCCGACGCCGCCCGAGAGATGCACATTCTTTCCGATCTGCGCGCAGGAACCCACCGTCGCCCATGTGTCGACCATGGTGCCCGTGTCGACATAGGCGCCGAGATTGACGAAAGACGGCATCATGACCACGCCCGGCGCGATATAGGCCGCGCGGCGCACCACGCAATTCGGCACCGAACGGAACCCGGCGGCGGCATGTTCGGCAGCCGTCCAGCCGTCGAATTTAGACGGCACCTTGTCCCACCAGGAGGCGCCGCCCGGCGCGCCCGAGATCGGCGCCATGTCGTTC
>JAATEW010000193.1 GCA_015655535.1 Hyphomicrobiales bacterium
CGCGCGATCGCGATGCGCTGGCGCTGGCCGCCCGACAATTTGACGCCGCGCTCGCCGACCTGGGCCTGGTAGCCGATACGGCCCTCCCAATCCTCGAGATCCATGATGAACTCATGCGCCTGGGCGCGCTTGGCAGCCATGACGATCTCGTCGCGGCTGGCCAGCGGCCGCCCATAGGCGATATTGTCGCCGATCGAACGATGCAGCAGCGACGTATCCTGCGTCACGACGGAAATCGCGGCGCGCAGGCTTTCTTGCGTCGCTTCGGCTATATCCTGACCGTCGATCAGGATGCGCCCAGCTTCGACCTCATGAAAGCGCAAGAGCAGATTGACGAGCGTCGTCTTGCCGGCGCCGGACGGCCCGACGAGACCGATCTTCTCGCCGGCCTTGATGATGAGGGTGAGGTCTTCCAGCAGACCACGCTCGCGGCCATAGCCGAAGGTGACGTGATCGAAGCGGATTTCGCCGCGCCCGACCTTGAGGGTACCTGCTTCCGATTGATCGGCGAGCAAAAGCGGTCTGGCGATGGTGAGCATGCCTTCCTGCACCGCGCCTATATGCTCGAAGACGCCGGTCACCTGCACCGCCACGGCATTGGCGATCGATGCGATCTGCCAGGTAAGTGGAATCGTCATGGCGATAACGCCGACATCGACCGCGCCTTGCCGCCACAAGATCAGCGCGAGGGTCGTGGTGGCCGCGAGCAAGACAGCGTTGAGGACCGACAGCGAGGTCGAAAACAAAGTCGTCAGCCGCAATTGCCTCCTGAAGGCGGAGGTATGCGCATCGACCGAACGGCGGACGTAATCGTCTTCGCGTTCGAGCTTGCCGAAGAGTTTGAGCGTCAGAATATTCGTATAGCTGTCGACGATACGACCGACGATCGTCGACTTCGCTTCCGACAAGCGTTTCGACTGATCGCGCAGCCGCGGCACGAAGATCCGCAGCAGGCTCAGATAAAGCCCAAACCAGGCGACGATCGGCAAAGAGAGGCGCCAGTCGGCCGCGGCCAGCATGGACAAAGCCAAGAGACCATAGACGAGAATGCCCCAGACGGCTGTGATCGAAACCACCACGCTTTCGCGTAAGGCTGGTCCCGTGTCCATGACGCGCGCGGCGATGCGGCCTGCGAAATCATTCTGGAAGAAGGGCCAGCTTTGCCGCACGACATGGCGATGGCTCTGCCAGCGGATAAGATTGGTGACATTCGCCACGATCGCCTGATTGGCGACAAGCCCTTGCGCCATAACCGCCAAAGGCCGCAGGATCACGATGGCGAGCCCAAAGGCGAGGAAGAGCTCGGCGGCCTCGAAAAAGGCGTCGCGTGGCGTCGCGATCACCAGCCTCACGATGCGTCCGACGAACCACGGGATCGCCGCATCGAGCGCAGCAACCGTCAGTCCGACCCCGAAGAGAAGCAGGAACGGCACGCGGCTTTGGCGGATGAAGTGCCAATAAAACGCCAGGAGGCCCGACGGCGGCTCTTCGAGCCTCCGGTCGTGTGTCGGCGCTATGATGGATTCAAAGAAGTGGAACATATTGGATCGACGAAGCCTATGCTTCTCCTTATGTGGCAGGAAGCGGTTGAAAGGTTCATGTGTCATCTTCGCACGGCGAATTTGTGGATTGTTTTCGTGGCTTATTTTGTAAAGATAGGCGTGCGTAGCCCTATCTTTGTGCTTGCGCGCGGAAAAGTGCCGTTGATGATGCCCAAAAGCCGATTCTTGATCGGCCCCCGACTGCCAGGCCTGATGAGATGATGACGATTCCCGGGAAAGCCTGCGCCGAATGCAGCCTTTGCTGCAAGGTGCTTGAGATCGAAGAATTCGCGAAGCCCGCGGGCGAGCTCTGCGAACATTGCCTTCAGGGCCAAGGCTGCGCCGTCTACCATGACCGGCCGCAGGTTTGCCACGACTATGAATGTCTCTGGAAGAATGACCGCGCGCTCGGCCCGCAATTGCGCCCGGATCGCGTCGGCACGATCCTGATGGAAGATCCAGACAGCGACGAATATCGCGCCGTCTGCGATCCGGCCAAACCCATGGCCTGGCGAAACCCACTCGTCTTTAAACATCTCGTCGCCATGGCGAAGGCCGGACGCATCGTCGTCGCCAAGGCGGGCGTGAAGGCTTGGCGCGTGCATCCGACAGGCGAATGGGGGCCGTGCATTTAGAACATTGATGCGTGAGGCGAGAAGTTTCACGCTTCACGAGACCGCGCCATTCATCCGATTGGGCGCAGGTTCAACGCAAACCTTTGCAATCAGAAACCCGCCTTGCGCTCCTTGTGCTACATCCGTCTCAGATAAAGCCCGATGAGCACCGCCAAGCTGAGCAGCGTGGTGACGAGACCGACGATGCCCGGCCATCCGGCCATGGACCAGAATTCACCGCCGAATGAGCCGATCGTGCTCGAGCCGACATAGTAGCAAAAGAGATAGAGCGAGGCAGCCTGCGCCCGCGCCACGACAGCGCGACGGCTGACCCAGCCGCTCGCAACCGCGTGGGCGCCGAAAAAACCGACAGTCAGCAGACTCAACCCAGCGATGAAGAACAAAAGCGTGTCGACGACGGAGATAAAAATCCCCGTCAGCATGAAGGCGAGGCCGGCGAGAAACATGGCGCCGCGCCCGAACCGTCCGACAAGCCGTCCGAAATAGGCCGACGCCGCGCCGCCGACCAGATAGACGAGAAACACCGCGCCGGCCGCGGCCTGGTTCAGATCGAAGGGCGGCGCGAGCAAGCGATAGCTCGCATAATTATAAACCGTGACGAAACTGCCCATCAGCAAGAAGCCGATGACGAAAAGCGCCGCCAAGCCCGGGTCCTTGAGATGGGTCGCGAAAGCTTTTTTCAAAGCGTGAAAGGACAGGCCGCGTTCAGCCACAAAATAGCGCGACGGCGGTAAAGCAAAGTAAAAGACAACCACCGCCAAGAGACCGAGCACGCCCACGATCCCAAGGGCGATACGGGCGGAATGCGTATATTGCAGGACGATGCCGACGAGGACGCGTCCGGCCAGGCCGCCATAGGCATTGCCGGCGATGTAAAGGCCCATGGCGCCACCAAGATCCTGCGGATGCACTTCCTCGGCGAGATAGGCCATGCCGATGGCGGGCACGCCCGCCAAGGCAAGCCCTTCGAAAGCGCGGAAGACGAGCAGGCTCGTCCAATTGGGCGAGAAGGCCGATACAATGCTCAGCGCGGCCACCGCGAACAGCGAGACGGCCATCACATTCTTGCGGCCGAAGGCATCGGAAACCGGCCCCATGATCAGCATGCCGATCGCGAGCATCGCCGTCGTCACCGATAAAGACAGGCTGCTGACAGACGGCGCGACGCCGAAGGTCGCCGAGAAGACCGGCATCAAGGGCTGCACGCAATAGAGCAGCGCGAAGGTCGTGAAGCCGGCGGCGACAAGCGCCAGCGTGACCCACCGATAGGCGGGCGTGCCGCGCCGCAGATAGGTTTTACACGATTCGGTTTGAATCACATTGGGTCGCCAAAGCAATCGCTTGAGAGTTTCACGATCGCTACGAAATGACTGTTCACACTATCGTGCGCGAAACCAAAGTTCGATGCGGCATGGACACATCAAGCCGGCGTCTTATTCACACTTGTTTGCGCAAGACAATATGTCTCGCCTCATCATATCGAACTCCGACCGTCGTGTTCCTAGGTCTGTCGCTGGATCGACCCCAGGCTATGAGCGGACGCGGTCCAAACGCGAGCGCGAAAGCCATGCAATGTCCTTCATGACCTCTCATCGACGAAAGGAACAAGACATGCGGATCAATCAGACACTGGCCTTGGCGGTTGCGATCTCGATCGGACTGGCCGATGCTGCCTTGGCTGCCAAAGGCGGCGGCTCGTTCCTGCCGCCGCCGCGCATCACCGGATCGACAGCGCCCGTCGGCGCGCCTGGCATGGACAATGGAATCGGCTATGGCGTCGGCCAAGGCCCCGCCAGTCCGGGTCTCGTCCGCGGCGCCAATGTCAATGGCGCCGGCGTCGGCACCAACCCCACGCTCGAAGGCGGGCTGGGCGCGGGAACCGGCATGGTGCCCAAGCCGGCCGGCCAGGGATTTTAACTTGGCCTCGAACTTTAGCCCTGCCCGGCCCCCAGCCGGACAGGGCCACGTTTCAGGTCCGGCCGGCTTGCATCGGAGACAAATCCGCGTATAAAGCCCGCTTCCCGGCATCGGCTGGGGGCTGAACGGAGGACTCGCCGCGGCGAGCAGGATCATTGATCCGTCCTCCTGTGTCTCCGCCTTCGTTGTTTCCGTCGAGCCTTTCCGGGGCTCGAAGGGCTCTGCGCCGATGCATTAAAAGCAGCATCCCGAAAAGTCGCAGACTTTTTGGATCAGATGATGCGTTTGAAACAGTAGAAAGGCTCAACATGGCTCTCTACGAGCATGTTTATCTCGCGCGCCAGGATATTTCCGCCCAGCAGGTGGAGACCCTGACCGAGCAATTCAAAACCATCATCGAATCTCTCGGCGGCAAGATCGAGAAGAACGAATATTGGGGCGTGAAGTCCCTCGCCTACCGGATCAAGAAGAACCGCAAAGCGCATTTCTCGCTTTTGAACATCGATGCGCCGCCGGCCGCGCTGGCCGAGATGGAACGTCAGCAGGGCATCAACGAAGATATTCTGCGCTTCATGACGATCCGCGTCGATGAACTCGAAGCGGGCCCCTCGGCGATGATGCGCAAGCGCGACGATGACGATCGCGGCGGTCCCGGCGGCCCGCGCGGCGGACGTCCGGACAGAGGCGATCGGCCCGATAGAGGCGATCGTGGAGATCGCGGCGACCGGGGTCCACCCCGCCGCCCGCGCGACGACAACCCAATAGCTGACGAAGGAGGCTTCTGATGGCCATCGCAGCCACCACTGGCGGCGGCGGACGCCGCCCCTTCTTCCGCCGTCGCAAGACCTGCCCCTTCTCGGGTCCGAATGCGCCGAAGATCGACTATAAGGACACCCGCCTGTTGTCGCGCTATATTTCCGAGCGCGGCAAGATCGTGCCGTCCCGCATCACCGCGGTTTCCGCCAAGAAGCAGCGCGAACTGGCCCAGGCCATCAAGCGCGCCCGTTTCCTTGGCCTGCTGCCCTACATGATTTCCTAAAGAAGTTACCGGAGCGGGACCCTTTTCGGCCCCGCTCCCGCCACCATCCGCTGCCGGGATACCGTCGGCGGAACAGTTGAGCCGGATATCCCGGTTCTAACCGCCGATGCGGGACAGCTCAGGTCATGCTCTTTCTAGTCATACTCGGCGTTGGCGCAGGCCTGATATCGGCACTGCTGCTCGGAACGGTCGCAAGCGGCTCGCTTCTCGGCGCGCTCCTGCTCTGGCTGTCGCCGCTCCCGCTCGTCATCGTCGGCCTTGGCTGGCACTGGCTTCTTGCCG
>JAATEW010000425.1 GCA_015655535.1 Hyphomicrobiales bacterium
ATGCGCGGGTCAAGCCCGCGCATGACGCCTTCGAAGTCCGAGCGCTACTGAAACGCCATCTTCAAAATCTCATAGCTCTTGCCGCCGCCGGGTGTGTTGACCTCGACCGTATCGCCGACCTTCTTGCCGATCAACGCGCGGGCCGTGGGAGACGTGATCGAGACACGGCCGGCCTTCACATCGGCTTCGCTTTCGCCGACGATCTGATAGATCTTCTTTTCTTCCGTATCCTCGTCGATCAAGGTCACCGTTGCGCCGAACATGACAGTCGTGCCGGAGAGTTTCGTCACGTCGATGACTTCGGATCGCGACAGCTTATCCTCGAGCTCGGCGATGCGCCCCTCGTTCAAGGACTGCGCCTCTTTGGCCGAATGATATTCGGCATTTTCGGACAGATCGCCGTGCGAGCGCGCCTCGGCAATGGCCTGGATGATCCGCGGCCGCTCCACCTGCTGGCGCTGCTTCAATTCCTCTTCGAGGGCGGAATGGCCACCCGGCGTCATCGGAATCTTGTCCACCATCGAAATCTCTTTCACCGCTCTATTGATGGGCTTTTGGCCCCGTTTCAGCTTCCGCGCTCCGCCTTATTCGGATACCCCGGCATCCCGGTCGGTCAAATGCCGCGAGCCGCGCCTTGGGCGGCCCGCCGGAGCAATCCCCAAACCTGCCGCCGCCGCGCGATTTCCGCAAGAAAATTCAGGTAAAGTAATCCTGAAGGGCGCGCACTTCGAGATCGCCCGCCACATAGGCCCTGATTCCCTGAGACGCGGCGATCGCGCCTGCCAGAGTGGTGTAGTAAGGCACCTTATGCAAGAGGGCAGCGCGGCGCAGCGAGCGCGAATCGGCGAGCGCCTGCGCGCCCTCCGTCGTGTTGAACACGAGCTGGATCCCGCCATTGGTGATCGCATCCACGACATGCGGCCGCCCCTCCGAAACTTTGTTGATTTTTTGGGCAGGAACCCCCTCGCTTTCAAGAAACCGCGAGGTACCGCCTGTCGCCTTTACCTTGAACCCAAGCTCGACGAGGAGCTTGATCGTCTCGAGCACGCGCGGCTTATCCACATCCCGCACCGAGACGAAGACGGTCCCATTTTTCGGAACCTTGGTGCCGCCGCCAAGCTGGCTCTTGGCAAATGCGATCGCGAAGGAGCGGTCGAGCCCGATGACCTCGCCGGTCGAGCGCATTTCCGGGCCGAGAACCGTGTCGACACCCGGAAAGCGGGCGAAGGGAAACACGGCTTCCTTGACCCCGACATGATCGCCCTTCATGGGCTTCAAATCGAAAGAGCTGAGCTTTTCGCCGGCCATCAGCCGCGCCGCGATCTTGGCGATGGGTTCGCCGATCACCTTGGCGACGAAGGGCACCGTACGCGATGCGCGCGGGTTGACTTCGAGCACATAGATCTCGCCCTCCTTCAGCGCATATTGCACATTCATGAGGCCGCCGACATTCAAGGCCAAAGCGAGCTTGCGGGTCTGATCCTCAAGCCGGCTCAGCATGTCGGCGGAAAGCGAGCGTGGCGGCAAAGAGCAGGCGCTATCGCCCGAATGAATGCCAGCCTCCTCGATATGTTCCATGATGCCGCAGACGAAAACGTCGGTGCCGTCGCAGAGCGCATCGACATCGACCTCGACCGCGTCCGATAGATAGCGGTCGAAGAGCAACGGATTATTGCCAAGCACCGTATTGATCTGCCCGGTCTTGTCGTTTGGATAGCGCGCCTTGACGTCGGAGGGCACGAGACCCGGCAAGGTACCGAGCAGATAATCGTCAAGCGCCGCCTGATCGCGGATGATCGCCATCGCGCGGCCGCCGAGCACATAGGACGGCCGTACGACAAGCGGCAGATCGAGTTCGGCCGCGATCAGCCGCGATTGCTCGACAGAATAGGCAATGCCGTTCTTCGGTTGTTTCAAACCAAGCTTATCGAGCAGCCGCTTGAAACGGTCGCGATCCTCGGCAAGATCGATCGAATCGACGCTCGTTCCGAGAATGGTTATGCCCGCCTCTTCGAGACGATGCGCGAGCTTCAAGGGAGTCTGCCCACCGAATTGCACGATGGCGCCCTTGAGCGTGCCGCTCTCTTGTTCCTTGGCCAGGATTTCGAGCACGTCCTCCGAGGTCAAGGGCTCGAAATAGAGCCGATCCGAGGTATCGTAATCGGTCGAAACCGTTTCCGGATTGCAATTGATCATGATCGTCTCATAGCCTTGCTCGCGCAAAGCGTAAGAGGCATGACAGCAGCAATAATCGAACTCTATGCCCTGGCCGATGCGATTGGGGCCGCCGCCGAGCACCACGATTTTTTCGCGTGCGCTCGGGAAAGCCTCATTAGCCGCACGGCCGGCGAAAGGCGTCTCATAGGTCGAATACATATAGGCTGTGGGCGAAGCGAATTCCGCCGCGCATGTGTCGATGCGCTTGAAGACCGGATGCACGTCGAGCCTTTTGCGCTCGGCTGCGACAGCGGCCTCGGCGAGATGCGCCAGGCCCGCAAGCCGCGCGTCGGAAAAGCCCGCCGCCTTCAAGAGACGCAGATTGGCGGCGTCCTTCGGCAGACCATATTTCCGCACCTTGTCTTCGAGATCGACGATCTCCTGCAGGCGCTCGATGTACCAGCGATCGACCTTGCAGGCTTCGTAGATTTCATCGTGGCTGAGCTTATAGCGCAGCGCCTGCGCGACGGTGAGCAGCCGGTCGGGCGTCGGACGGCCGAGGGCTGCGCGCACCGCATTCTTGTCGTCGCCCGCGCCGAGATTTTCGATCTCGATCTCGTCGAGGCCGTTGAGACCGATTTCGAGCGAACGCAGCGCCTTTTGCAGGCTTTCGGCGAAAGTCCGGCCGATCGCCATGACCTCGCCGACCGATTTCATCGCCGTCGTCAGCACGGGATCGGCGCCGGGAAATTTCTCGAAGGCGAAGCGCGGGATCTTGGTGACGACATAATCGATCGTCGGCTCGAAGGAGGCGGGCGTCGCGCCGCCGGTAATGTCATTGGCGATCTCGTCGAGCAGATAACCGACGGCGAGCTTGGCGGCGACCTTGGCGATCGGGAAGCCGGTCGCTTTTGAAGCCAAAGCAGAAGAACGCGACACGCGCGGATTCATCTCGATGACGATGA
>JAATEW010000270.1 GCA_015655535.1 Hyphomicrobiales bacterium
GAAAGAGAAACGTGATCTCGGAAAAGTTTAGACTTGCCCCGACATTGCGCCGCGCTGGGCTAGTAGCCCTATATGAAGCCGCAAGCAAAGGAAATTAACCCATGGTCATGCGGACGTTTGCGATCATGTCCGTCTTCAGCCGTGCCAACGCCATTGGCGACAGAAAAGCCGCGGACGATGAAGTTTTGCGAATAACCCCGGCCTGAGGTCGTGAACGTTTGAAGGACAGGATCGATCTTATAGAGGTCTTCCGGCCTGGAGGCCTGCATGTTTTCGATAAGGGGTGCGGAGATGACATTGACCGAATAGGGCGTATCCAAAATCGGTGTTCGGCCGAGAGGGCCTAGATTCGAAACCGTGTCGGGCTTATATCCTGCTGCCTCACTGCCTTCGGCTGGCTGAGCCCCTGCTGGCGACGTTACCGAAACGTCGGGAATAGGCGTCGGCGCATTCTGTGCGTGAGCAGAATGCGACGCGGCGAGAATGGCTAGAAGAGACGTGCAACCCCACAAAGTAGGCTGGTGAAAGGCTCTGGTCGTGCTTTTATCCTGTTTCATTGTAGGCCCCCATTACCCTTAGTATTGAGTTGGGAATCAGGCTCTTGAGGTTGGCCTGTGGATGTGAAGCTTTTTCGAGCGAGAAAGAGCGCTGACGCGCAACATGTGCTGCGGCCCTGAGACGGCTCGAATGTCATTGAAAGAGAGAGCGGCTTAGGAACTCATCATCCGCTCTCCTGTGACCAAGGCGGATTTAATAGCTTGCGCCAGGGCGCATTGATCAGCCGATCAAGGTCGGCAGCGAAACAGGCAAAGCCGTCATAGCCCCAATAGCGATTGTGGCCGGAATCGTTGCAAATCGGCGAGGGGCGCAGGACCTGCTCACCATGCTTGATCCATTCCCATTCGTGACGCCTGACATCTATAATGAGATCCGGCTTCGCTTCGGCGATGAGCGCATCGATCGACTTATCGGTGGGCTTATCCCGGTCGCAGACGATACGCGGCATACGCCATTGTCCCTTGACGCCCGGCCAGCCATCGAGATTGCCGATGCGCAAGCCTAGCAATCGGAAAGGTTCAAGCTCTTCATCAGTCATATCGCCGATGTGGACGATCAGCTTTCCCTCGAGCCGAGGCCGGTATTTCGCGATGATCGCTTCGACCAAGGCACGGCCATCCGCGATGACCTTTTCGGCACATGCTTGGATATGATCGTCGAAGCGAGCGGCCACCGCACGCAGAGAAACCTCAGTCGCTGAGGGACAGACGAAACACGTCCATTGGACAGGCACTCCGAACCATCTCTCGAGTTGCCGAGCGGCACCGCCGGCAAGCTGGCCGAGCGGCACGTCGACCATATGCGCAAAGCCAATCGATAATTTACAGCGCGTTATACGGCCCATTTCGGAGACCGAAGTGCCGACATATTGATGGACCACATTCAGGCCGATCGCTGTCAAAAGCCGGGCGACAATCCAGGCAAGTCCATTCGTCGTGCGCATGAATGTCAGTGCTACGTCATAAGGAGTTGACAGCTCTTCTGATGTGCTCTTGGCAGCGTGACGAAAAGCACTCTCTTTCTGAAGGTAAAGCGGCAGACCCGCGATGCGATAATTTTCAGTCGATAGCACAGTGATGAATTTGCCTGTCTCATCGCTCTTGCGGCGCGTCATGCTCAGCAAATCGGAGAAGACAAGACCGACCGGCTCCTCGTTAAGAATGAGGGCCCCTTTGGCGAGCGGAAAAAGCAGAGCCAGTTCATCCAGAGCGCAGGAAAGCTTGGCGCCGCCACCTTCGGCCAAAAGCGCGTCCCGATCGAGATCTGTCGAGAAGTGAAGCTCGGAAAAGCTATCGATACCCTGGAGGCGGCCCGGCAGCACATCTCTCGTGCCTTGAGTGAAGGAACCACAGCCAACAGGCCCATGGGCGATCGCCGCCAGATCTGTACTCGTGCCCCAACCTGCGTTGCTCACATATTCAAACAGACCACGAAAAGGTATAAGACGACCGGCGTCAGGGAAGAGGCGTTTGGTATCGCGTTCGGCAGTGTCAGCGCGGATGGGTTCGGGCGGGCGCGGCCTGATGGTTCGGTCCTTCGGTTTACGACCCCTTGGACTCTTCTTGTAAGGCTGAATGGGGCCCTCCTTATTTTCCTCCGCAGGAGGCGATGAGGGTTCCGGAGCACCGTCTGCAAATCTCGCATTGGAAGGCAAGGGTGGAA
>JAATEW010000431.1 GCA_015655535.1 Hyphomicrobiales bacterium
ATGTATCTCGACGACGATCCGCCGATCGCCGCCGGCCGCGAGATCTGGGGCTTCCCGAAGAAATATGCGCATCCGAAGCTCGAGGTCGTCCACGACACTTTGACCGGCACGCTCACCTATGCCGGCCAGACGGTTGCCATGGGCAGCATGGGCTATAAGCATCACAGCATGACCGGCAATGGCGATCGCACCGTCGCCACTTTGTCGAAGACACAGATCAATCTGAAAATCATTCCGAGCGTGACGGGCGAGACCGAAATCTGCCAGCTCGTCGCGATCAACCTGACCGAGATCGTGCCGAAAGGCTCATGGTCGGGCCCAGGCCGCTTGCATCTCGTGCCGCATGTCAACGCGCCGGTCGCGGATTTCCCGGTGCGCCATGTGATCGGCGCGCATCATTTCATCGCCGATCTCACCCTGCCCTATGGCCGCGTGCTCTACGACTATACCAAGGCCGAGGCGGAGCAAGAGGCCGATGACAAGCGGATACTGATGGCCGGCGAATAAGGCCGCTCAATTCGGCCGAAGACGCAATTCGCCGCCTGCTGCCGCACGATCTGCCAGCCGCCGCTAAGGCTCAATGCAGCCATAGCGGCGGCGACGATCGCATCAGGCCAGCCCGACCCCATACCGAAGACGCCGGCAGCAGCGGCGAGCACAGCGAGATTGCCGATCGCGTCGTTGCGCGAACAGATCCAGACGGAGCGCATATTCGCGTCGCCGCCGCGAAATCGGAAAAGTAAGAGCGCGACCGCGCCATTCGCCGCCAAGGCCAAAAGCCCGACAATGCCCATGACCTCCGCATGCGGCAGCGTGCCTATAATCAGATGCCACAGAGTCGTGGCCAGGACCCAAAACCCGAGCAGGAACAGGCCCCATCCTTTGACGAGGGCCACGCGGGCGCGCCAAACGAGACCGAGGCCCGCGACACCGAGACTGATCGCGTAATTCGCGCTATCGCCGAGGAAATCCAACGCATCGGCCTGGAGCGATGCGGAACCCGCCGCGACACCCGCGATGATCTCGGCCGCGAACATGCCGGCATTGACGATGAGTGCGATCCACAGCGCCCGGCGCCAAGCCGGACTGTTCAGCACTGGTTTGCCATTCGAAACATTGCAGAGGTCGTCCTCGCAACAGCCGGCCATGAAGGATCTCCGAAGCGCTGGCGAAAACGCCGGCGGGTCTCTACATGCACCCTGTAGGAACTATAGGGTCAAGGCATGGGCGAACGATTATCAATCGGCGATTTAGCCAAGGCGACCGGCACCAAAGTCGAGACGATCCGCTATTACGAGCAGATGGCGCTTCTGCCGAAGCCGGGACGCACGGCTGGAAACTATCGCAGCTATGACGCTTCGCATCTCGCCCGATTGAGTTTCATCCGCCGCGCGCGCGATTTGGGCTTCTCGCTGGAGCGGGTGCGCAACCTTCTCGGCCTTTCGGACCGGAAAGATCGTTCATGCGAGGGCATTGACGCAATCGCCGAAGAACATTTGGTGGAAGTCGATCGCAAGATCGCCGACCTCACCGCCTTGCGTCATGAACTCGGCTCGCTCGTCCAGCAATGTAAACGCGGCACAATCGGCGAGTGCCGCATCATCGAAGCTCTGGCGCCCCACAGAGTTTAATTTATTCCCGCTCGATGCGGATCAACTGCGGCTTTTCAGCGAGATAGCCGTCGGCCACGACGGAGTCGAGCGCTTGCCGGATCGTCTTCTCGTAGGTTGCATAGGTGATGAGCACCACTGGCACGGGGTCGGCCGCGGCGGCCTTGCCGTGCGCGCCGGACACATTGCGCTGAACGATGCTTTCCAGCGAAATGCCGTTCTCGGCCATGCGCGTTGCGATGGCCGCCGCCGCACCCGGCCTGTTATGGACCGAGAGCCTGACGTAATAGCCGCCCTCGTGCATCTGCAGCGGCGCGCGCTGCAAGGGCTCCAGTCCAGCCACGGGCAAGCCGAAGGGCGCCATTTGGGACCCGCGCGCGAGATCGGCGAGATCTGCGACGACCGCCGAAGCCGTGGCTTCCCCGCCTGCGCCTGGCCCCGCCAAAGTCAGTTCATGTATTGCATCAGCATTGATGCTTACCGCATTGATAACGCCCATGATTTGGGCAATTGCGGACGACTTCGGCACCATGGTCGGATGGACCCGCTGCTCGATGCCTGACGGCGTTTTCTGCGCCACACCCAAGAGCTTGACGCGATAGCCCAATTCGTCGGCGGCCTCGAGGTCGGCAAGCGTGATCGTCTCGATCCCTTCGATTGCGATAGCGTCGGGATCGATCGTCGTGCCAAAAGCGAGCGCAGTCAGGATCGCGAGCTTATGCGCGGTATCGAAGCCGCCGACGTCGAAAGTCGGGTCCGCCTCGGCATAACCAAGCGCCTGCGCTTCGCGCAGGCAGGCGGCGAAGCTCAATTTCTCGGTCTCCATCCGCGATAGGATGTAATTGCAGGTACCGTTCAAAATGCCGTAGACGCGCTCGATCGCATTGCCGACAAGGCTCTCGCGCAAGGTCTTGATAACCGGGATGCCGCCGGCGACCGAAGCCTCGAAGGCAAGTGCCACGCCCTTCTCCTCAGCCGCCCGCGCCAGCGCCATCCCGTGTTTGGCGAGGAGGGCTTTATTGGCCGTGACGACGGACTTACCCGCTGCGATGGCGGCTTCGACGGAAGCCCGCGCCGCGCCCTCTTCGCCGCCGATCAACTCGACGAAAACATCGATATCGGGGCTCGCAGCCAGTGCGACGGGATCGTCGAACCAGGCAAAGCGCGAAAGATCGACGCCGCGATCCTTGTCGCGCGCTTTGGCGGCAACTGCCTTGACCTCGATTTCGCGGCCCGTGCGTGCCGCAAGCGCTGTCCGTTGCCGGTCAAGCAGCCGCACGACCGCCGTGCCCACGGTACCAAGGCCCGCAATCCCGACGCGCAAATGTGTCATCATCAATTTGATCGCTCGCAATGGGCCGGAAGATGCCCGCTTTTGCCTGAAATCCAGCCTATCATCAAGGCGCCCCGGCAGGAGCCACCGCCGCTTCTTACATTGATTTTTGGCCCCGACAGCGTATTAGAGCGCAGGCATTTGCAGTGGCTGTGCTGCAAGCGAGCATTTTCAGACAAACTGGTCTCAAGTTTGCTTTGAAAATGCAACGAGGAATTCAGGGGTCTTAAATGGCGACGATCGATCTTAAAGGTGACTGGAGCGATGCTGACGTTTCCGCTCTGCTCGCGTCCGTGAAGGACGACCGGGAATGGCGGCTGGAAATCGATGCGAACGGCATCGTCTCGCTGCACGACATGACCGCCAACCCCACCGGCGACGATTACGACCAGCAGCTGCACGGGTTTTTCGAGATCTGGAGCGCCGGCACGGATTTCGTCGGCAAGAGCGCCGCGGGCGACAAGGACCTCGTCGGCAAGATAGCCAAGGCGATCCGCGAGAACTATCCGAAGCTCAAGGGCACCGAGAAGTTCATCTACGTCGCGCTTTGAGCATGAACTCATAAATCGGGTGGGTTGAGCCCTCTCCCACAAGGGGAGAAGGAAACGTGCTCGACCTTTGGGTGTGAACGCCAATTATTGCGTCCACACTCTACCCCGCCACGAGCCAGGCGGGATCGAACCAGCGGTCGGCTTCGCCGTCATAGGGCAGCCGGTTGATATCCCAATGGCGGATCAGGCGGGCATAGGCAGCATAGACCGACGGTCCGCCGCCTATGTAGACGACCCGATCCTGGAAGGGCGCCAGCGCCTCTTCCGGCGTCTGTTGCGAGCGGATCGTCACGATCGTCCGATCTGTGAAGGCAAAGCTCGGGACGGAGGCATAGGTTTTCGGGCCCATTAACAGCACATGACCGCGCGTCATTTCGAAGAAACGCGCCACATCCTCCCTGAATTCCGGCCTTTTATCGCCCTCCCAAGGCAATTTGCCACCGAGGCCGAATTGCCCCCGCAGCCCTATGGCGATCATGGCACGAACATCAGGCATAGCTTGCCTCCAGGAGAACGGGTGGACTAAAAGGCGGCTTAGATTTTGCTTTGAAGCCGAAAGCCTCTTGATGAGGCCGGCCAGGACTTAATGGAGAGAACGAGTGGCAGAGGAAGAGGCAGCAGCACCGACACGTAGCATTGTTGCGTCCATCGACATTGCGAACTATCCGGTCGAAAAAATCTGGCGCGCCATCACCGATTCCGAATGTATCGCTCTTTGGTTCATGAAGAACGATCTGAAGCCGGACTTCGGTCATAAATTCACGCTTCGTGCCCGCCCGATCGAGCGCTGGGACGGCGAATTCCAGTGCCAGGTTTTGGACGTCGAGGAAAACCAGAAAATTTCCTATACCTGGAAGGGCGGCGCGAAGGAACTCAAGGGCTTCGGCCATTACATCGACACCTTCGCCATATGGACGATCACGCCCAACGAGGATGGCAGCTTCAAAGTGACCCTCACCCACGAAGGCTTTCCGATCGACGAGGAAACCGATCGCTGCTTCGCCGAAATGGAAAAGGGCAGCAATAGCGTGCTGCGCACGCTCGCCAAGATGATGCCAGACTTCGACGAGGAATAGGCTTCGGCATCTGCCGAAAAGGGCTGCATGTTTAAAAGCGCCTTCATTCATGAAGGCGCTTTTTGTTTGCAACCGTCATTGCGAGGGGCTTTGCTCCGAAGCAATCCAGGAAAGACCGGAGCATTTGCCCTGGATTGCTTCGGAGCTTACGCTCCTCGCAATGACGCCTCTACCGCACCAGATCGAGAACCCTTTGTGCCGCCGCATAGAGGCGTTTGCGCAGGTCCGCGAGATCGGTGCCCGTCGCTGTAATGTTCAGTTCCTTTTCATCGTTCGAACGATAGACGACAACATCCTCGTCCTCCGCTTCGATCGTATCGATGGCGATGCCGATCTTTTCCGTCGTGGCATTGGCGCCTTCGGCGCGCATCGCCAACACGGCGGCCGAACCCGGATGCCAGCGGAACGGATCGAAGCGCTCCAGCATCTCGTCATAAGAGGAAATCAGCGCCGGGATCAGATCGCCGTTGATGCGCAGCACGATCGCCTGCCATTCGGGATCGCTGAAGCGCACCTTGTAATCGATCACCTTGGGGCCTTCGGCGGTCAGGATCAGCCGCGTGTTGAGCAGGCCTTTGAACGGACGTCGCATGTTTTTCATCGTGGCGATGGTCGGACGCAGGATCTTTTGCAGGATCTGCTTTTCGATTTCGGGCGTTACGGCTGGCGCCGGCGACAGGCTGCCGCGATAGAGCCCCGGCCCTTCCGGGTCCCAATCGTCCGTCGCCGACGTCATCGGCAGCACGATATGGCCGTCGGTCACCGAGCAATAGCTGACCTCCGGACCCGTCAAAAACTCTTCAAGGAAAATTTCGAGATCGCCCGCCGCGAAATGCGCGGCGACCGCGGCCTTCGCCTCCTCTTTCGTCTTGCAGATCGCAACCCGCGATCCATCAACCGCGAAATCGCCCTTGACCACGATCGGCAGCTCACGCGCGTCTATATGCGCATCGGCCGAGGCCTGATCGGTGGCGCGGACGAACTTCGCCATCGGAATATTGCCGGCCTCGCAGACCTCGCGCGAGAAAGCCTTGGACGTCTCCAGCCGCACGGCGCCCATATCCGGCCCGAAGGTCGCAAAGCCGTTGCGGTTCAGCATGTCGACAATGCCGATCGACATGGTCTGCGTGTTGCTGACGATGATGAAGTCTATATCGTTTTCTTCGCAGAAGGACGCGATCGTATGCACGGCCTTGAGGCTGATCGGCACGCATTCGGCGATGAGCTCGACGCCTATATTGCCCGGCGCGCAATAAAGCTCTTCGAGGACGGGCGACTCGCTGAGTTTCCAGCAGAGCGCATGGGCGCGCGCGCCGTCGCCAATCACCAAGACATTCATCACAAGCCCCGTTTCTTCCGAGCCGTTTCGGGCATCAAGCCGAATGGCCATGCGGCGGCGCGCAAAAACGCGTCGCGGGCACTCTTAAAGCAGCCCGTCAGCAAGTCAAAGAACCGGGGCTTTCGGGCCACCCGCCAATTTGACGCAGAATGATGATTTTTGGAGGCTTTGTGCGGTGCGGACTTACTGTGTCGCGGTCGCCGGCTTTGGTTTGCTTGTGGAAGCCGAAGCTGCCGGAGCCGGCTTGATGCCGGCTTTTTTATCCGCGCTCGCGCGTGCGCCTTCGAGCTCCGTCTCCAGATCCTTGAGTCCGGCCGGCGTCCTGGGCGTCGGCCGCTCAGGATCGGTGCCGGTCACGGGCTGGAATTTGAGCTTCTCTTTGTCGGGCCTGTGCTCTTTGACGAAATCCTTCGCTTCAGGCACATCGGCCCAGAGCCGCGTCTGCATGATCGTATCGAGCGGCGTGTTGCGATGCCGCTCCTTCTTGGGTTTGTCCTGGCCGTCCGCGGGCTTTTGTTGATCGGCGGTTGCCGCTTGCGTCTTATCCTGTGCGAAGGACAGGGCGGGCGGCCAAGAAAAGCTGATGCTCAAGCCGAGGCAGGCCAGCGCAAATCGGCAAGATTTTGGGAAAACCAGCATGACTTTCGTCCGAGCTTGTTCCAATCCATGGATATTCAACTCATCTTTAAGTGGTAATCAATTAGCGCTTTATTATGTCTGAACCGAGACCGGGCTTAAGACGCGGGGCAAGGGCTGCAATGGACCAGAATGGAATCACCGAGTCCCCGGCGCTCGAAGACGACAGCGGGCGCAAGAAGAAGAAGAAGAAGAAGAAGAAACCGTCGCAAGAGAAGGTATTGCGGAAGGAGCGCAAAGCCGCCAAGCTCATCAAGAAAAATAATAAATTATTCGCCGAGCTCAAGAACGGCACACCCGCGTTCAAGGTTGAAGAACCGCGTGCAACGCCTGCCGCGGCGCCGCGGGAGCCGTCCGCGACCGAGCCCGCGCCTCAAAAAGAGACCGGCAAAAACGGCACGCCGGATTTCGACAAGCTTGCCGCCAATGTGGCCGAACTCCTCGGCCAGAGCGGCAAGATCTTCGCGTCTTATCTTCAGCCTTTCGAAGCCGCCGAAACACGCCAGGGGGCGTCGAACGAATTGACCAGCGTGGTGCGCACACTCGGTCGCGTTGCCGAACATTGGCTGAGCGATCCGGCGCGGACGCTCGAAGCGCAAGGCGCCCTCTCCAGCAATTTTCTCGGTCTTTGGGCCCAGACCTTGCGGCGTTTCTCGGGCCAGCCGGAGCCGCCCGTCGTTCCGCGCGATCCGGCCGACAAGCGCTTTGCCGCGCCGCAATGGCAGAACAGTCCGTTTTTCGATTTCTTCCGTCAGGCCCATGCGATCGCGACCGCCTGGGCCGACGATCTCGCCGCCCGCGCGGAAAGCCTCGATCCGCATACGCGCGATAAGGCGCGGTTTTATCTGCGGCAGATTTCGAGCGCATTGTCGCCCTCGAATTTCATCGTGACGAATCCCGAACTTCTGCATGAGACGCTGGCGAGCAATGCGGAAAATCTGCTGCGCGGTATCAGCCTCCTCGGCGAGGATCTCGAAGCCGGCAAGGGCACGCTCAAGATTCGTCAGACCGACATTTCGAAGTTTCAGCTCGGCGTCAACATGGCCGCGACGCCGGGCAAAGTGATCTTCCGCAACGATCTGATCGAGCTCATTCAATATGCGCCTTCGACGGAGACGGTCTGCAAAAGGCCTTTGCTGATTGTGCCGCCCTGGATCAATAAATTCTACATTCTCGACCTCAATCCCGACAAAAGCTTCGTTCGCTGGGCCGTGTCGCAAGGGATCACCGTCTTCATGGTCTCCTGGGTCAATGCAGAGGCGCGCCATCGCGATAAGGATTGGAGCGCCTATATGCGCGAAGGCATTTTCGCGGCGCTCGATGCGATCGAAAAGGCGACCGGCGAGCGCGACGTGAATGCCATCGGCTATTGCGTCGGCGGGACTTTGCTCAGCGCGACGCTCGCTGATATGGCGGAGACGGGGGACGCTGCTTACCGAGCATGCCGGTTGCATCGCTGCGGGCGATCTGAAAGTCTTCGTCGACGAATAGCAATTGGCCTCGCTCGAAGCCTCGATGAAGGAGACGGGCTATCTCGACGGATCGAAGATGGCCTCGGCTTTCAACATGCTGCGGCCGAACGATCTCATCTGGTCCTACGTCGTGAATAATTATCTCAAAGGCCAGGTACCCGGCGCCTTCGATCTCCTTGCCTGGAATTCGGATTCGACCCGCATCCCGGCCGCCAATCATTCCTTCTATCTGCGCGGCTGCTATCTCGAAAACCGCCTTGCGAGAGGCTTGATGGAGATCGGCGGCAAGAAACTGTCGTTGGGCAAGATCAAGATCCCGATCTACAGCCTTGCGACGGCGGAGGATCATATCGCGCCCGCCCCTTCGGTCTTTCTCGGCGCCAAATATTTCGGCGGCGAGGTGCGCTATGTCCTCGCGGGTTCCGGCCATATAGCCGGCGTCATCAATCCGCCCGCGAAGCAGAAATATCAATATTGGACCGGGCCGCGCCCGGACGGCACGCTGGAAGACTGGCGGCGAAAGACGGTCGAACATCCGGGAAGCTGGTGGCTCGATTGGATCGCTTGGGTCGTCGCGCAAGCGCCGGAAAAAGTCGCGGCGCGCAAGCCGGGCGGCAAGAAGCTCAAAGCTCTCTGCGATGCGCCGGGCGATTACGTGAAGGTGGTGGCGTGATCCGGAGGTTTCCGGCCGCGCCACTCACATCATAGGGGGAGATCATCATGCGCCTTGTTTTCGGACTGAGTTTGATTGCGATGGCATCCGTGTCATCGCCGAGCCTCGCGGCGGCGCCGTCGCTCTGCAAAGCCGACGAACTCACCGTCTTCTCCTGCTCGACCGGCGCGCATGTCGCGTCCGTCTGCGCGTCGAAAGGCGTTTCGAAAAGCGAAGGCACCATGCAATACCGCTATGGCAAGGGAGACAAGCTGGATTTGGTCTATCCCGACCCTGCCGCGAAACCGGCCGATATCTTCACCTCGGGGAGTTTGACGTTTTCGGGCGGCGGCGGCGCCTATCTGCGCTTCGACAATGGCGCGTTCCGCTACACGGTCTTCACCGCCATCGGGAAATGGGGGCGCGGCGAACGGCCGGCGGAGGCGCAAGGCGTCGCCGTCCAAAAGGACGGAAAGCAATTCGCGAATTTTCCATGCCGCGGTGGCGTTACTTCCGAACTGGGGCCGGACCTCTTCGACAGGCTCGGTTTGAAAGCCAGCGAGGCCGCCGACGAGTTCGACATTCCGGACGTGTTCTTTCCGAAATGATTGCGTCGCTCAAAGACTGCGCTACGGCTTACCTGTCTTCGCCGCGCTTCAAAAACTCGGTCGCGTAATAGAGAAGCGCCGCGAGGCCGAAGGCAACACCGGTCCAGCAGGTGAGCGTCCAGCCGCCTTGCGCGAAAGTGAGACCCGCCAAGGCGGAGCCAATCGCGCCGCCGCCAAAGAAGAAGGCCATGAAAAGCCCGTTGAAGCGGCTACGCGTCTCAGGCCCCAGCGCGAAGATCGCACGCTGGCTCGAAATCAGATTCATCGACACGCCCATGTCGAGCAGGATCCCGCCGCCGGCCAGCAAGAGCACGGATTGAATATGCGCGGCCCAAAGGCAGAGGATGAAGGAGAAGCCGACGAAGACGATCGCCGCGCCGGTCAGCGGCCTTGTCCAGCCGCGATCGGCCGCGCGGCCTGCAAGCGGCGCGACAAGCGCACCCGCCGCGCCCGCGAGGCTGAAAAGCGCGATGCCGCTTTGATCGAGGCCGAAAGGATCGCGCACGAGCAGCAAAGGCACCGCCGTCCAGAACAGGCTAAAGGCGCCAAAGAGCGCCGCATGATAAAGCGCGCGGCGTCGCAGCAGCGGATATTCGACGATATAGCCCGGCAGCGAGCGCAGAATGGCGGCATAGCTCAGCGTCGATGACGGTTTTTCTAACGGAAGTTTTTGCCGCATCACGGAGGCGAGCACCGCCATCGCCACCGCGGAAATGACGAAGATCGCACGCCAGCCGAACCAATGCGAGAGAAAGCTCGACACGGGCCGCGACAGCATGATGCCGAATAAGAGCCCGCTCATCACATTGCCGACGACACGGCCGCGATGCTCGTCGGAAGCGAGATTGCCGGCGAAGGGTACGATCACTTGTGCGACGACAGACGTGATGCCGACGAGCAAGGATGCGGCAAGCACCAGCGCCGACGAAAAGGCATAGGCAAGCCCGAGAAGCGCCAGGGTCAAAAGGCAAAGCACGGTGACAATCAAGCGCCGTCCGGTGACGATATCGCCGAGCGGCACGACGAAGATGAGCCCGAGCCCATAGCCGATCTGCGTGAAGGTCACGAGGAGGCCCGTGGCGGAAGCCGGCAGTCCGATGTCTTCGGCAACCCATCCGGCCAAGGGCTGGACGTAATAGATATTGGCCACGATCAGCCCGCAGGCGACCGCGAGCAGGAGAGTGAGCGGCCCGGTGATGACCGGCGCGGTGGATGCTTCAGGCACTTTGACGGTTTGATTCATGCGACCAGGACAACCCGCGAATTAGGCTCGCCCGCAACGGGAGGTCATACGCGGGCTTGACCCGCGTATCCAGGCGCCGATGCCGAGCACGAAGGACATTGCGTTTGGATGCCCGGCTCAAGGCTGGGCATGACGCACCGAAAGATTAGCTTCTGTTGAGCCCGAGCATCAGGCTCATGTTCTGAACGGCAGCGCCCGATGCGCCTTTGCCGAGATTGTCGAGCTTGGCGACAAGCACGGCCTGACGCAGCGCTTCATCGCCAAAGACCGACAATTCGAGATCGTCGCTTCCGTTCAGAGATAGAGCTTCGATACGGCCAGAACCATTGTCCGTCATCACACGAACATGAGAGGATGCGGCGTAGCGCGCTTTTAACGCAGATTCGAGATCGGCAGCTTTCGGATGCGCGGGTAGATCGTCGAGAAAGAGCGGCACGGAGACGAGCATGCCTTGC
>JAATEW010000303.1 GCA_015655535.1 Hyphomicrobiales bacterium
ATCGGCGCGGCACTGATCGAGTCCGCCCTGATCCCCGGCATGATCATCGGCGCGGCAGCTGTCCTTGCCCCGAAATTCGTGCCGGAAATCGGCAATCGCCTGCGCCCGCTCTTCAAATCCAGCATTCGCGGCGCCTATAAGCTGACGGAAAAAACCCGTGAGGCTTTCGCCGAGGCGCATGAGCAGGTGCAAGACATCATGGCCGAGGCCCGTCACGAAGACGCCGAGGCCGCCGCCAAGACCACATCAGCGTCGCCGCAAGGGTAAGTTTTCACCCCGTGACAAAGAAGCATAAAGCGACGATCGCGCATCATGTCCCCGGACGCATGCGCCTGAAGATTCCGGGCGGCAAGGGCAACGAGGTTTTGTTCGAAGAAATTCGGCAGAGCCTCGCGATCGTGCCGGGCATTCACGAGATCATCGTCAATCCGGCGACAAGCAGCGTGACGGTCCATTACGCCGTCGAAGCGCATCCGGAATTGCACTTGAGCCTCGGCCAGCATCAGGACCATTTCGAGGTCCATACGCCGCCGTCCACCAAGCTCGACGACATGACGCATATGGTCGAGGCGGAAGCGGAGTTTCTTGCCGAACATTCGCATTCGGCAAGAGCCGTCGTCAATTTCTGCAGGCAACTCGACCGCGAGGTCAAAAAGGCGACCGGGAATTCCGTCGATTTGAAGGTGCTCGTGCCTTTGGGGCTCGCCGTCGTCACTTTCGTTGAAATCGGCGCGGCCGCGGCGACACCGGTCTGGGTGACGATCGGCCTCTTCTCGATCAATCATTTCATCGAGCTGCAAGCGCATCAGGCGCGGCAAAGGCGCGACGACGAGACCCAATCCTCAAGTTCGCGCACCGAGGCCTGATGAAGCTCACAATCCGGCACTTCGTACCGGGTCGCGTCCGGTTATACCTTCCGCTGCTCTATCATGAGTCGCATCTCGTCGACTCGGCCGTCGAATGGCTTGAGAAACAGCCGGGTGTCGAGAGCGTGCGGGTCAATTCCGGCTGCGCCAGCCTCATCATCGCCTATGACCGGCGCAAGCCCGAAATCTGGGCGCAGATTTCTTTCTTTCTGCAGAATGCGACGGTCGATCAGCTGCGGCTGCTCGCAACTCAGGTCGCAGCCCACCCCAAGCCGCATGCGAAACTATCGCCCGCCGAAATCGCCAAATCGGCGGCGCAATCGGGCACGGCCCTCAAGGCGACCGCACGGCGCTGGCCGCTCGCTTGGCCGACCGTTTCCATTGCCTTGGCTTTCTCGGTCCATCCTTTCGCGCTCGCCGCCAACGTGCCTTTGCTGCTCTGGAACGGCTACCCGATCGCCAAACGTGCCTTCCGCGTGATGCGGCGGGAGCGGCGGCTCAACGTCGATTTCCTCGACACATTGGCGATTTTGGCCTCGATCGCGCAGGGCAATATGCTGGCCGGCGCGATCGTCGCATGGCTCATCCATTTGGGCGATTGGATCCGCGATCTGACCGCGGCCGGATCGCGCCGCGCCGTCAGCGAATTGCTCGACTATCAGACCAAGACTGCTTGGGTCATAAGAGATGGCGAAATCGTCTCCGTGCCGACGGCCGAGCTTGTCGTGGATGATCATGTTGTCGTCCACGCGGGCGAGATGATCTCCGTCGATGGCGAAGTCATCGACGGCAGCGCCACGATCGACCAGAAGACGATCACCGGCGAAGGCCTGCCCGTCCATCGCGCGGCTGGCGAGATCGTCTTCGCCGCGACCGTACTGCGCGAAGGACAAATCACCATTCGCGCGATGCGCGTCGGCGGCGAGACGGCGGCGGCGCAGATCGTGAAGCTGGTCGAAGCCGCGCCCATCGGCGAAACGCGCATGCAAAATCACGCGGAGCGGCTGGCCGACCGGCTAGTGACGCCGACGCTTGCACTCGCCACCGGAACGGCGGCGCTCACTTTCGATTTCGACCGCTTCCTGTCGCTGGTCATCGTCGATTACGGCACTGGCATACGCGTCGCCGCGCCGACGTCCGTTCTCTCCTCGATGACCCATGCGGCCCGCGCCGGCATCATCATCAAGAGTGGCGCCCATATGGAACGTCTCGCCGAAGTCGACACCGTCGTCTTCGACAAGACCGGCACCCTCAGCCATGGCGTGCCGGGCGTCGTCGATGTCATCGCTTATCAAGAAAAACATTATTCGCGGCGCGAGCTGATCGGCCTTCTGGCCGGCGCCGAGACGCGCGTCCAGCATCCGGTCGCCGAGGCCATGCGCGCCAAGGCGGAGGAATGGGAGGTCGCGATCCCCTCCTGCGACAAGCAGCAATTCCGTGTCGGCCTCGGCGTCGAGGCGCAGGTGAACGGCTGCTATGTGCATGTCGGCAGCGAACGCTTTCTGCGCGAAAGCGGGATCAAAATCGCCTGTGCCGAAAAAGATCGCGCAACCTTCGATGAAATGGGATGTTCATCGCTCTATATAGCCGTGGACGGCGTTCTCTCGGGATTGGTTCCCTTCGCCGACAAGATCAGGCCCGAAAGCAAGGCCGTGATCTCGACTTTGCACCGCATGGGCATAAAGAATACGATCATGCTCACCGGCGACAATGCGGTCGTCGCCAAGGCGGTCGGCGAAAGGCTTGGTTTGACGCGGCAATTCGCAGGCACTTTGCCGGCGGACAAGGCCCAAATCATCCGGGACTTGCAAAGCCAGGGCCGATGTGTCGCCATGGTCGGCGATGGAATCAACGACTCGCCGGCATTGAGCTATGCGGATGTCGGCATCGCCATGCGGTACGGCTCCGAAGTGACGCATGAATCGGCCAATGTGCTGTTGATGGAAGATTCCCTATGGAAACTCGTCAAGGCGATCGAAATCTCGCGCGGCGCCGTGGGCCTGATCAAGCAGAATTACGCGATCGTCGCGGTGCTGAACACATTGGCGCTGGGACTGGCGCTGCCGGGCGGCCTCATCACGCCGGAGACGACGGCGCTGATCAGCAACGGCTCGGCGATTCTGGCGAGCCTGAACGGACTGCGCCCGATTCTGCGCTATCAATAGACTTGGCCCCGGCGACATTGAGCGAGGCAGACCAGCGGGCGCTGGCCGAGGCGATCGTCGCGCTCGAAAAGCAGAGTTTCGCGGCGAAGATCGCAGATTATGCGGGCCAGCCGATCGCCCGCATCTTCAAGGCGATGCCGAAGGCCGCCAACGCGAAAATCCAGGAAGCCGTCAACCTCGCCATGCTGCAATGCTTGAAGGTCGCGGTGAAATCGCTTGACGGCAAACCCGCCGGTGAGCCGCGCATCCTCATGCCGAAACTCATGTCGGGCCTTGCCGGTGGATTGAGCGGCTTCGTCGGCTTCGCGGCCTTGCCGGTCGAACTGCCGATCACGACGACGAATATTCTACGCTCCATCGCCGAGATCGCGCGGGCGGAAGGCGAAGATATGTCGACGCGCGAAGCGCAATTGGCCTGCCTCGAAGTTTTCGCGCTCGGCCAGCATTCGACGCAATTCGGGAGCGAGACAGGCTATTATGCGACGCGCGCGCTTCTCGCCAAGGCCACGGGCGACATGGTCGCCTCGCTGCTGCAGCGCGGCGTCGCCGAAGAGTCCGCCTCGCTTTTCATGCGCTTCATCACCGAGATCGCGGCGCGTTTCAGCCTCGTCGTCTCGGGACGCGCGGCGGCGAGTGCTGTGCCCGTCATAGGCGCGCTCGGCGGGGCTTCGATCAATTGGGTCTTCACCGATTATTTCCAGCAGCTCGCACGCGGCCATTTCGTCATCCGCCGCCTCGAACGCCGCTATGGAACGGAGCCGGTCCAGGCCTGGTATCGCGAAGTCGTCCGGCGTCTGGCGCAAAAGCGCAAAGCATGATCCCGAAAAGTTGCAGACTTTTCGGAAATCAGATCATGCGTTCATACAGGAGCTGATGCGTCAGGCAGCACATCCCTCACCCTGAGGAGCCGCTGAAAGCGGCATCTCGAAGGGCGAGGGATCGGCATTGTTTCCTGTTCAAAACCCTCGATCCTTCGAGACGCTTACACTTGTCCGCCAGCTTACGCCGCCACATGATAGCGCGGTGCCGGCTTGGCATTGCCGAATTTTTTGGACATCTCGCGGCGACCCGCTTCCCAATCCGTCCATGCCTCCGCCTCGTAGAGGCCCGGTATGGTGACCTCTTCGCCCGCGTCGAGTCCGGCGAGGGCCGCATCCACCACATCCTCGGCCGACATGGTGACTGGCGAGGTTTTCTGGGGCGCATAGCCCGCAATGTCCCAGAACTCGGTCGCGGTCGCACCTGGCAGCACCGTTTGGACGCGCACGCCCTTGCCGCCAAGGTCTTTTTGCAGCGAATGGCCGAAGCTCAACACATATGATTTTGAAGCGCTATAGACACCATTCAACTGCTCAACCGCGATGCCGACCACCGAAGCGATGTTGACGATCGTCCCGCTGCCGCGTGCGCCAAAAGCCGGTGCCACGGCATAGGTGAGGCGCGTCAGCGCGGTGATGTTCACCCCGATCATCGCATCCATCTGGTCGACGTCCGCCTGCAAAATCGAGGCGACGGAGCCAAGGCCGGCATTATTGACCAGCATCGTAATGCTCGCATCGTTGCGTAGCACGGCTTCGACCTTCGCGAGACTTTCCTTATCGTTCAGATCCGCCGGCAGAACTTTGATCTCGCGCCCGGTCTCGGCGTGAATCCGGCTTGCGACGGCGTTCAGGCGCGCCTCGTTACGTGCCACCAGGATCAGATCATAGCCGCGCTTGGCGAGGCGGTCGGCATAAATGGCGCCGATCCCCGAAGAGGCGCCGGTAACGAGGGCTGTGCCCTTGGATGAAACATTGCTCATGGACGTATTCCCTTTCCGCGGCCCCTTTAGCTTGAGGCCCCGGCCAAGAGATAGGCTTGTTTCGTTACGTCTGAAATGTCATATACACCTAGATTTAGGACATCTGGAGCGCCAGACATGCGCCGCGTCGCTTTCGTGATCTATCCCGGCTATTCGGTGATGGCTCTTGCCGCCGTCTCCGTCTTCGAAACGGCCAATCTGCTGGCAGCGGAGCCGGTCTACGACCTCCATTTCATCTCGGAAACGGGCGGCCCGGTCAGAACATCGTCGGGCTTGCGGCTCGACAGCGAGCCTTTCGGCGATGCCGCGTTCGACACGCTAATCCTGGGCGGCACGACGGTCCGGGAGCCATCGGCACCTGCGATGATCGCCTTCGTGCGGTCGGCGCCGCCCCGATGCAGGCGCATAGCGGCGATCTGCTCGGGCGCCTTCGTTCTCGCCGCGGCGGGCCTTCTCGATGGCCGGCGCGCCACGACGCATTGGGCCTATGCGCGCGACCTCCAAAGAGAATTCCCCAAGGTTAAAGTGGATGAGGACAAAATCTTCATCAATGATGGTCCGATCTGGACTTCGGCAGGCATGAGCGCCGGAATCGATCTCAGCCTCGCGCTGATCGAGAGCGATCTTGGGCCTCAAGCCGCCAAATCTGTCGCGCGCAAACTCGTCGTCTATCATCGCCGCGCGGGAGGCCAGTCGCAATTCTCAGCCCTGCTCGAACTCGCACCAAAGTCCGATCGGATCAGGAAAGCGCTGACCTACGCCAGGGAAAATCTGCACAAGCCCCTGACCGTGCCGGAACTCGCCGAGGCGGCACATCTCAGTCCCCGCCAATTCAGTCGCGCCTTCCATGCCGAAACCGGCCAATCACCCGCCAAGGCGATCGAAAACCTGCGGGTCGAGGCCGCCCGGGCTTTGATGGAAGAGAGCCGCCATCCGATCGATGTGGTCGCGCGCCAGACCGGCTTCAGCGACCGCGATCAGATGCGCAGGGCCTTTTTGCGCGCCTTCGGCCAACCGCCGCAGACCCTTCGGCGCAATGCCCGGCTCGAAGCGATCGACTGGCGGGATGATGAGGATTCGGACGAGGCCGCCTGAGCGTGCCTGCATCCGACTTCGTTGGAGCGCGCGAACGATGCTTAGCGAGCCGCCCCGGCGCGCTCGAAGGCTTGCGTAAAATCCTCCGACGCAAGAAAGGCCAGCCACGTCCGCAGCGCTTCGGCGTTCCTCACGCCGAACGCCTTCTCGAAACAATGCTGGGCATTTTCCCACAAAGGCTGCGACTGAACGAGCTTCGCATATCCGGCATCGGTGAGAACGGCGAGCCGCGCGCGGCCGTCATTCGGATCGACGACCGTTTCGACAAAGCCGTCGCGTTCGAGCGGTTTCAGATTATGCGCCAGCGCCGACCGGTCGAGGACAAGGGCGTCGGCAAGCTCGCCCATGCTTGGCGTGCCGGCGCGCGCGATCTGGATCAAGATCGAGCGCTGCGTCGACCGCAGGCCGCAAGGCGTCAGAAAAGCATCGTAAAGTTGCGAGACGCGGCGGGTTGCCTTGCGCAGCGACGTGCCGTTGCAGCGGCCGGGCTCCGGAATTTTCAACGCGGGCTTTCGGGCCCGCGAGGCCGCTGCGGCTTTACCCTGCTTTGCTTTTTGAACGGCCTTCACGCCTCTTCTCCACTCAAGCTAATGTGATGACGGGATATAGCACTGCAACGGCATTGGTTCCGTGATAATCTTGAGAAACGAGAGCCCGCGTCTATCTCAATATGAGCATATGCCTATAGTTATCAAGCGTCGAAATACTTAATCGGAGCAGGAGAAACGCATGCGGCTCTTGGTGGTCGGCGCCGGTTCGACCGGCGGCTATTTCGGCGGCCGGCTCGCAGAGACCGGCCGCGACGTGACCTTCCTCGTCCGCCCTGCCCGCGCCGCGCTTTTGCGCGAAAAGGGTTTGCAGATCGTCAGCCCGCATGGCGATTTCACCTTGAAGCCACAACTCGTCACCGCTGATGACATCAAAAGCCCTTATGACGTCATTCTCCTGACGGTGAAAGCCTATTCGCTCGATGCCGCGCTCGACGATCTCGCACCCGCCGTCGGCCCGCAATCCATGATCCTGCCGGTTCTGAACGGCATGAAACATATGGATAGGCTTGCCGCGCGATTCAGCAAACAGGCTACCGTCGGTTGTGTTCTGAAAGTCGCGACCACCCTCGACGACGAAGGGCGCATCCTGCAAATCGCGCCGTTCCAGGACCTCGCCTATGGCGAAATGGATGGGTCTCTACCGCCGCGCATGAAAGAGCTCGATCAATTCATGCAAGGCGCCGGTTTCGATGCGCGGCTGTCATCCGATATCGCACGGGAAATGTGGGAGAAATGGATCTACCTCGCCTCGCTCGGCGGCGTCACCTGCCTGATGCGCGGTACGATCGGCGAGATCGAGGCGGCATCCGGCGGCACGGACTTCGTGCATCATTTTTTGGATGAAGTCGTCGCCACCGTAAGGGCTGTGGGATCGCAGCCAAGCGAGACGTTCTTGAAAGAAGTCACCGCGATCCTGACAATGAAAGGTTCTCCGCAGACCTCGTCCATGTATCGCGATCTGCAAAAGGGCGCGCCCATCGAAGCCGATCAGATCGTCGGCGATCTTCTCGCCCGCGCCGGCGCGGCGGGCATCGCCACGCCATTACTGGCGACGGCTTACACGCACCTCAGCGTCTATCAGAACCGGCTCGCTTGAGGTGACACCAATCAAAATAAAAGAGCAGCGGTATCAAGGAATCAAAGCGACAAAAAATCCTTGAATCATCCTATACAAAAAATCCTTGAATCATGCCTATTATGGAATACTATTCATCAGATGGAATGGCCCGTCGAGTATACGGACGAGTTCGGTGACTGTTGGGCGACCCTCGCTGAGGTCGAGCAGATCAGTATCGACGCCCACGTCCGCAAACTGGAGCAGCGCGGCCCCAATTTGCCGTTTCCCTATTCAAGCGGCGTCAGCGGATCGCGCCATGCTCACATGCGGGAATTGCGCGTACAAAGCGGAGGCAAGCCTCTTCGGATATTTTACGCCTTCGATCCCCGCCGCATGGCCATCCTACTAATCGGTGGCGACAAGACGGGCGATCAACGGTTCTACGACCGCATGATACCGGTTGCCGATGCCCTTTATGACGAGCATCTGGCAGCATTGGAAAGGGAGAAAGACAATGGCAGGTAGGCGAAGCTTCGCTGAGCTTCGGACTCGCATGTCGCCCAAAGCGCAGGCCAAAGCTGAGGCCGAGGCGGAGCATCTTGGCGAGGAAATGGACCTTGCCGAGGTCCGCCGCGCGTTGAAACTGTCGCAGGAAGAGATCGGGCAGACGCTGCAGATCGGACAGGGCTCCGTCGCTAAAATCGAGAAGCGTGCTGATATTTACCTCAGCACACTCCGGCGTTTCATCGAGGCAATGGGCGGTGAGTTGGAGATCGTCGCGCGATTCCCCGGTCACACAGTCAAGATCAAGAGTTTCGCCGATCTCACCAAAAAGGAACATATCTGAGGCCTTCGGACCATGTGATCCGAAGGCCCATTGTTCTACGCAGCATCCACAAGAACAATCTCGCTGTCTTCGAGCGCGACCACTATCAGCGTCTCGACATCCTTGATCGCAGCGCCGTCGCGTGCATTCACCCTGACGCCGTCGATCTCGACCGCGCCCTTGGCAGGCACGAGATAGCCGCGCCGAGTCTTGCCCAGCGCATATTCGGCAGTCTCGCCGGCTTTGAGAGTCGCCGCGACGACACGCGCATCGGTGCGGATCGGCAGCGCATCATCGTCATTGGCAAAGCCGGAGGCCAGCGTCACGAAACGCCCCGCCCGCTCGCCCTTCGGAAACGGCCTTGCGCCCCAACTCGGCTTCTCGCCGGTCCGTGTCGGCTCGATCCAGATCTGGAAGAGCGTCGTCGGCTCATCTTCAAGATTATATTCCGAATGCGCGATGCCAGTACCGGCCGACATCACCTGCACATCGCCCGCTTCGGTGCGGCCATGATTGCCGAGATTATCCTGATGCGTGATCGCGCCTTTACGAACATAGGTGATGATCTCCATGTCGCGATGCGGATGCGGCGGGAAACCGCCCTTCGGCTGGATCGTATCGTCGTTCCAGACCCGCAAATTGCCCCAATGGGTGCGGGCCGGATCGAAATAATCAGCGAAGGAGAAGTGATGCTTGGCGTCGAGCCATCCGTGGTTGGCGCCGCCAAGGCTGTTGTAGGGACGAAGTTCGATCATTGTCTGTCTCCTGGTCTGCCCGTTTGGGCCAGCCGCGGCCGGCCTCGCCCGAGGCCCAAGCCGTCTTTCGAGAGCTGATGTAATTGCCCTCCCCTATTCCGGAAAGTGGGATAATATTGCTTAATTCATTCGAAAAAACTGAAAGACTGCCCGTCCGTCTAAACCGATGTTTGCCGCAAATTGTGTGCCTGCGCACCGTCCGTGACTTTTCGCACAGAGGCGAGCCTTAAGCGGTCTCAAATAGGTGCAGGGACCACAATAGATGCCGTCTCGGCCCAGGGACCGCCAGGAGTTCTTTCATGATCACGAAACGCCTTGTTCTCACGACTTTCAGTTTGGCAGCTTTCAGTTTGATTGGCATTGCAACAGCTCAGGCGCAAGCGACCGCCGAACAGCGCGCCGCCTGCACGCCCGACGCGATGAGGCTTTGCTCGTCGGAGATTCCCGACATCGGCCGCGTGACCGCCTGCATGAAGGCCAATCGTTCTCGCCTCAGCGCACGGTGCCAGGCTTCATTCGCCAGCGCCGGTCCGAGCCAAGGCGCTTCGCCCCGGCATGAACGCGCCATCGTCACCACACATGTCGCCGCGAACGGCCATATTGTCGGCCATCGCAGATATGCCGCGTCCGGCTATGGTTATCGCCATCACGGCCATGGCTATGGCGGCTACGGACAATCGGCACAAGCGATGGCGATCGCGCGGCAGGTCATGGGCGGCTTGGCCATGGCTTGTGGAAACGGCAGTCTTCCGCCGGACATTTGCAGCATGGGCGGGATGGGCGGAATGGCAGGCCTCGTCGGCATGATGCCTTATTGATGGGTCTGCCGCTCACTTTAAACGCGGCGGCCACGCATTCACATTGAAGCGATCAGCGGCTTCTTCGACGGATCGTCGGGAGCGCCAGGATCAAGCGGCGGTTCTTCGATCGGCGGCTTGATGCCTGGCTCCTCATCGGGCGGCGGCGGGATCTCGACGCCGGGGATCGGCGGAACATCCGGTGCCCGAGGCGGCGGAATCACCGGATCGGGCGGCACGGGTATGTCCGGCGTTCCCGGCTCTGGCTGGCCGTTGATCACGTGCATCATGTCCTGGTCGTCTATCGGACCCGGATATGACCGGCGGCGGCAATTGGTTCCAAATACGCCAACGCCGGCGCGTCATTGTCTTCACCCAATGCCTTGCATGGCTTCACGCCGCGGGGCCCCAAGGCCTCCATCCGACAACTTGCGCCAGCACTTTCTCGCCGGTCTTCTTGTTGAGCCAGGCGCCTTCGACACGACGGCAAGGAAACGGAAGCAGATAGGTGCCGTTATGATCCTCGCACAAGAGTTCGACATCGGACCCCGGCTGAGGCTCCTCATCCACCTTGAATTCCGCAAGCCGTCCGCTGCGTGTCGCCATCGATGTTCCTTTTGAGCGCAAGAGTTAAACGAAACCCGCCTTGCTGGCAGAGGCATCCGCGACCTCTTCCTGCTCA
>JAATEW010000195.1 GCA_015655535.1 Hyphomicrobiales bacterium
ATGTTCGATTGCGTCATGCCGACGAGGGCAGGGCGCCATGGACTCGTTTATACGCGTGCCGGGCGGATCAATCTGCGCAACGCCAAACACGCAGCGGACAAAGCGCCGATCGACCCGCAAGCCGCTTGCGAGGCAGCCCGAATCTATTCCCGCGCCTATCTGCATCATCTCGTCAAAGCCGGCGAGATCCTCGGCATGATGCTGCTGACGGAGATCAATCTCTCCTATTATCAGGAGCTGATGGCTGGGATGCGTGCGGCTATCGCGGCGCAGCGTTTCGACGCTTTTCGCGCCGAGACCAAGGCGGCCTGGGCGCAAGGCGAAGGCAAGTCATGAGGCAAGTGACGGGCCAAAAAGCGAATGTGACAATTGCCGAAGGCAATTGAGCGATGCGCTTTATCGATGAACGGAATTTTCCAACGAATAAGGGCGAGGCGACCTTCGGTCGTCCCCGCCCTTTGTGCACCTGTCCTTATGACCGTCCGCCGATATTTAGTCTCTTTGAAAGACCGCGCCGAACTGGCGGCGCTGATATCGATGGACGGGCGTCCTCCCACGACTTGGACTGCATGCTCAACGCCGAATTTTTGCTTCGGCATAGCCCCTTTTCGGATGGCGAATTTCCTATATCGCACGCGTGACTTAATGTCACGCGAAGAGAGCGGCCTTGTTTGGTGGAAAGGCAAAATTTTGCGATTTTTTTTGCCTCGCTGAGAAAATCTGCGAGTAATTCGGTAGTCTTACCGTGAGAAAAAACCTCTTTCTTCTAAAAAACTGCGCCTGGGCAGGCCGGAGCCGCCTATCGTGCGCCTGCGGCCGGTCTCGAGTCGAAAAGAATGGGAGGACGGCAAGAAGGACTTTTCCCGAAGTTCCGCGCCCAGCATACTCCGCGGGAACATATGCGTGTCGTCCGGCAAGGTGATAAGCACCGGCTAGACCTCTCTCATTCGGAACGACAATGACCCCTGGTCGCAGCGAAATTCTTGCCGAGATGCCGCGCGCAGCAGCGTTGCCCCCATTGAAGGGCGCGAGCTTCGGCGCGCGGCTCCGCAATTGGTTCCTCACGGGCGTGGTCGTTGCCGGACCGCTGGCGGTCACCGCCTATATCGTCTGGTGGTTCGTCGACACGGTCGACACCTGGGTCAAGAAGCTCGTGCCGGTGGCCTTCTGGCCGGACACTTACCTGCCGGTGAGAGTGCCGGGTCTTGGCGTCATCTTCGCGCTCATCGGGCTGACGCTCTTGGGCTTCCTCGCCGCCAACCTCGCCGGCCGCACGCTGATCACGCTCGGCGAAGCCATCCTCGAACGGATGCCGATCATCCGCTCCATCTATCGCGGCGTGAAGCAGATCTTCGAGACCTTGTTCGCGCAGTCCGGCACGTCGTTTCGAAAGGTCGGGCTGATCGAGTTTCCCTCCAAAGGAATGTGGTCCTTGGTCTTCATCTCGGCGCCGCCGAACGATGGTCTCGCTGGAAAACTGCCGCCGGGCGAACATTATCTCTCGGTGTTTCTGCCCTGCACGCCCAATCCGACGACCGGCTTCTATTTCTTTCTGCCCGCGCATGACGTGACCGAAGTGGCCTTGACCCCCGAGGACGCGGCGAAGCTCATCATGTCCTGCGGCGTGATCCAGCCGGATATTCACACCGTCGCGGGCGAACCAGTGAAGCACGAGCCTATCGCCGAACCAGTTGACCGTGCGGACGCGATCTGAAAACGCTATTTGATGGCCGTCTATACAGAAGTCACCGACGAACAGCTCGAGGCTTTCATCGCCTCCTACGATCTTGGCAGCGTTTTGTCCTGCAAGGGCATCGCCGAAGGTGTCGAAAATTCGAACTTCCTTCTGCATGTGGAGAACGGCCATTTCATCCTGACGCTCTATGAGAAGCGCGTCGAAGAAAAAGACCTGCCGTTTTTCTTAAGCCTGATGGAGCATCTCGCCACGCGCGGCCTCACCTGTCCGCAGCCGGTGCGAAACCGCCAAGGCGAAGCGCTCGGCCATCTCTGCGGACGGCCGGCCGCGATCGTGACCTTTCTCGACGGCATCTGGCATAGGCGGCCGGAAGTCCGCCACTGCGCCGCCTTGGGCGAGGCGCTCGGCAAATTGCACAAGGCCGGCGGCGATTTCAAAGGCACGCGCGAGAACACGTTGACGCTCGCGCAATGGCCGAAACTCTTCGAGACGGTCGCGGCCCGCGCGGACGAAGTGCAGCAAGGGCTCGCAGCCTTTATCGAGGAAGAGCTGGCCTTCCTGCAAAAGGCCTGGCCTTTGGATCTGCCGAAAGGCGTCATCCATGCCGATCTCTTCCCGGACAATGTGCTCTTTCTCGGCGATACATTGTCGGGGCTGATCGACTTCTATTTCGCCTGCACCGATTTCCTCGTCTACGATCTCGCTATCTGCCTCAATGCCTGGTGTTTCGAGCCGGACGGCTCCTTCAACATCACCAAAGGCATGGCGCTTTTCAACGGCTATGAGCGCCTGCGCAAGCTTCAGCCGGCGGAAGTCGAAGCCTTGCCTATTCTGGCGCGCGGCGCCGCCTTGCGCTTCGGCCTGACACGGCTCGTCGATTGGCTGAATCGGCCGGACGGCGCCATGGTGCGGCCGAAAGATCCGCTCGAATATGTGCAGAAGCTCCGGTTTCATCGCAGGATCGAGAGCGCGCGTGAATTGGGTCTGTTGCGATGAGCCGTGTCGAAATCTGGACCGATGGCGCTTGTTCGGGCAATCCCGGTCCGGGCGGCTGGGGCGCGATCCTGCTTTTTGGCACCCATCGCAAGGAGCTTTCGGGCGGCGAGGCCGCGACGACCAACAATCGCATGGAGTTGATGGCGGCGATCTCGGCGCTTGAAGCTCTAACCCGCGATTGCGCCGTCGATCTCTACACGGATTCGAATTATCTGCGCGGCGGCATTACCGGCTGGATGGTCAATTGGAAGCGCAATGGCTGGCGCACGGCCGATAAGAAGCCGGTCAAGAA
>JAATEW010000182.1 GCA_015655535.1 Hyphomicrobiales bacterium
GACGTGGGCGCTTCATACTGCTCATCTCATCATGTCCTTATATCTCAAAGAGATTTTTTTGCTGATTGTCAGACGGCGGGCGTCGCGACCGCCGAGCGTCGGCTTCGCGGCGAACGGCCTCGCGCGCCAATTCGGCATGGGGGATTATCCATGGCGCGGCCTTGCAGGGTTGGTTGGCCGAAAGCACTCTTTCGGCGATCAAACGGCGCACGGTCGATGTGCTGACGGTGAGGATCGCGGCGGCCTCGTTGATCGTGGCCTCGCCGCGTTCAGCCCGTTCCCCTGGTCGGTGGATTGCGATGTCGTTCTGATGCCGAAGCGAACAGACGCTGCCGCGGGTCCAACTATGGCCGTGGCTCGTCGTCTTTCCCGATCGATTAAGCACCATGGCGATCGTGTGATCGGGCATGTGACGGGCCAATGCGCGCACGAGGTCAACGATATCGGTGTCGGTGACCCATCGTGTGTGGCCGAACTTGTTCTTCTTCACGCCGAGGCGCGTGTGATCCCCTCCTTGCCAATGAATGACGAGGTCGAGGCTGTCTCCGACAACGTCAACGACAATCTCGGAGATGACCGTACGGATGATCTTCTTGCGCGTCTCAGCCGTAGCACCTGGGCTGTCCCAAGCTTGTGCCAGATCTCGACCTAACATCATGAGACGGCCTCGGTCCGCGATGGTGAGCGCCTCCGCGGGCTCGACCTCGAGTTGACCTAGTTCCGCTTCGAGATTGTGCACTATGGTCAACCGCTCGTTCCAACGTCTCTCCAACTCGCCGGCCACGAGCCGATTGTCCGGGTCTGCCGCATCATACTGCCGCTGAGCACGGGCCGCTTCGTAGCGGGCTTGTTGAAGCGCGAACTCGAGCTGTCCTTGCTTCTCCGAACGCTTGTGACTACGAGCGTCAATCGCCGCCAAGGCCGCCTCCACACCCAAGGGTTGAAGACGGTCGAGTACCTCCTTTGAAACCATCCGGTCGGCGCGCATTCCGCTGAAACTGATGCAGCGTGCCGCGGCTAAGTGAGTGAATGCGCCGACGCATTGGTAACGCGCGGCTCCATCGCTGTAGCGGACTCTGAGCTTTCGTCCACACCGCGCACAGCGGAAAAGGCCAACCAGAAGAGCCTCCCCATGGCGAATTGCGCCTCGGCTCATGAACCGTTTGCCGTTGGCGTTGTCAGCGATCAGGGCTTGATTCCTCTCGAAGTCCGTCCAGGAAATATAGCTCTCGTGATGATCGGGGATGAAAACGTCCCAGCTTCGCCAATCGCGCTGCATGCTCCGAAGCACATGCTTTCGTCCATCTTCGATGACCACACGCATCGTTCGACGCCCGAAGGCATAAGCGCCTGCGTAAACCGGGTTGGTCAGAATATGATGCACGGTCGAGTATACCGGCGCCTTCCAGACGATACGTTCGGCGGCGGCGCCAACCGTCAAAACAGGCAATGGAACCTTCTCTTGCCTGAACCATACGAGCACCTGCCGGATCGATTGGAGTTCAGCATATCGGCGAAACACCAGATTGATGGCTTCCTGCACGCGGCGGTCTGGATCCTTTTCGATCAGATCGCGCCCCGTCTTCACGTAGCCTACGGCCACGGTCAGGAAGAGCTCTCCTCGACGCGCCTTCTGCTTCATCGCCTCGATGGAGCGCTGGCGGAAGACCGAAAGCTCCATCTCGCTCATCGTCCCTTTCATGCCAAGCAGTAATCGATCGTTCGGTGAGGTAGGATCGTAGATGCCGTCTTCGTCGACAATGATTGTACCAACCAGACCGCAAAACTCCAAAAGGGTGTGCCAGTCTCGTCCGTTGCGGGCTAGGCGCGACGCTTCGAGCGACATGACGGCGCCGACGCGCCCCTCGCAGATTGCCGCGAGCAGCCTCTCGAAGCCCGGGCGTCTGACACCGCCAGCCGATCGGCCCAGGTCATCGTCGATGACCTCGACGTCCTGCCAGCCTAGCAACCGTGCTCTCTCGGCAAGACCGTATTGCCGACGCTGACTTTCCAGATTGTGGATAACTTGCTCGGTAGTTGATTGCCGGACATAGATTACGGCGCAGCGAGCCAGATGATCAGGCGATATCTTCGTCATCGCGCACCTCCGTCCGATTCTGATTCTCGATTGCTTTCTCCGGCGCGGGGTTCATTGCCTCGGCTAATAGTGCTTGCAGTAAATCCAGCGCCTTTCGCCGCTCGGTCTCTGTGAGTCGGCTCGCCGGCGGCGCGGGTTCGAAAAAATCTCCTTGTGGCGGAGTCCAATGTGTCGCCATGCGTGCCTCCTTTGCCGGGGATGATGTTCCCGGGCGATGAGGCTAGGATTGAATCCAGGAAGGCTCGAAGAGCGCCGAGCTGGGCGACGGAAATGCAGGGTGATTCAATGATCTTGACGTTTGCGGCATCCGCCAGCGTCATCCACTCTGGAACCAGAAACGACTCGCCTTGCTCCGTGCGCAGCGTCAGATGACGAGCGCCGCCGTGCATCTGATCGGCGACAATAAAGGCGGCTTTGCCGAAAAGCGGATGAAATGGATAGGCGACGACAACCTCACGACCCAGACTCCCGGCATCATGACGTCGCGTCGGATGGAGGTGCTGAGCATTGGGCGATCCTGGCTTCGCTGATCGAAACCTCCAAACTCTGCGGTGTTGAACCGCTCGTCTATCTGACCGACGTCATCACCAAGATCGTCAACGGCCATCAGAATAACCGCCTCGACGAACTCCTGCCGTGGGCCTTCATCAAGGCCGATCAGATCGATAGGGCCTGAAGACAGCGCTTACTTCGCAGCCAATCTTCTTCCAGACGATCGACATAGACGCCCCAGTTCCAAACGACCTTATCGACCAAGCCGACACTACACGCCCGCCTGAAAATTGGTTTCAATATGCTTCGGATCGCACATATCTTCATTTTGGACGACCCGGCTCGATCTGCCCTAAAGGGGGGCTCTATCGCCCGTTGATCAGGTCGCCAATGCGCGCGATCTTGAGCTCGATGGCCTCTATGCCGGCATAGCGCGGCACCGACACGATCGTCGTCTGGCCTGGAGCGAGCGTAGCGATAAAACGCATCGGCGATGGATAGACGTTTGTCCCGCCGGCATAGTCCGGCGGGACCGTCGCCACGACGCGGAAGTCGTCCTTCTCGTTCGTGTAAGAGGTGAGTGCCGCTATTGATCCGCTCTTCATCCGCCGCGCGACGGCGGGCGCCAGATCCATTGCGTGCCCCGCGGCGGCGGCACTCCCTAAAACAAGCGCGGCAAAGAATAGGCCTTTGCTCGTACGACTGAACCGTCCGAAAATGCGAATCACGATGGAGCCTCTTCGTTCATGCGAAGAAGACCAGCATCTAAGGACGGCAATACGCCCGCATTTCAGCCTCGGAAAACAGCGTTACGGCGGTAGCCGGCAGGGCCGCGATGCCTTTCCTTACAGTATTACGGCCGTAACCTGATTTCGCGGGGCCGAAACAACGTGGTCACGCGCTCTTTCCAATGTCGAAGCGTCTCGATTGAGGAGGAGATTCAAGATGGGTTTGAACGCGGATCTGAAAAAGGTTGAGGCCGAAGTGGCGAAACGGGTTGTTCTCCAAGCGACCCGCGACATTCGCCGCAATAGCAATCAGGTTTGCCGATTGCACCATCATGCCGTCAGGACCGACGATATGGAGGCGACGCGGCATTTCTACGAAGACATTATCGGCATGCCTATGACGGTCGCGATGACCGCGATGACCGAAACGAACGGAAAGGAAGTGCCTTTCCTCCATTGCTTCTTCGAAATGGCCGATGGCGGATTTTTGGCTTTCTTTCAATTTCTTCCGGACGCCCTTGGACCCGCGGACAAGCTGCCTCAAAGCGGCATCGATCATCATATCGCCGTCTCGGTCAAAGACTTCGATCACGTCAAAGTATTGAAGGCGAAATTCGACGGGCTCGGCCTGCCATGTTGCGGCATCAATCACGGGATCTGCTATTCGCTTTATGTGCGCGACCCAAACAACATGCTGCTCGAATTCGTCTGCGATCCGCCGGCTGAACTGGAAATCTACGAGGGCGCGGCCCAATCGGCGCATCAGGAATTGGCGCGTTGGGCGAAAGGCGATTACACGCCGAGCAAGCCCGGTCCAACACCGGAATTTTCACTTCCGACCTCGTCGCCCCAGGACATCACGAGCGTGATTTACGGGGCGGGTCGGGCAGCCTCTATGCGGCCTGTTTGAGCGCGACGCCTCACGGCTTGCCGTAGCTCAACGCGCTGCCGCAATGCGGGCATGTAGCGTCAGCATTAATTTGCACGATCTCGATTTCGGTCGATGTGATCTTCACGTTCGGCCGCTCGCGGCGCAGCAATTGGTCGATGAAGCTCACCGTGATCAGGCCGGAGAAAAGCGCCAGCGTCACGATTCCGACGATAATCACCACGCCGCCGAGGATGCGCCCGGCGGCGGTCGCCGGAATCATATCGCCATAGCCGACCGTCGTCAGGGTCTCGATCGCCCACCACATGCAGACGGGAATCGATGTGAAGAGCGTCGACTGCTGCTCGCCTTCGATCATATACATCAGGGCGCCGCTGATCGTGACGGTGAGGATGAGAATGAACACCAAGGCGCCGATCGCGTGGGCCTCTTCGCGCAGCACATTCCAGATCATGGCAAAGACAGTGGAATGCCGCGTCAGTTTGAGCATTCTCAACAGCCGCACCAGGCGCAGCACCCGGAAATCGCCGGCGCCGAGCCATCCGAGCGCGGCCGGCAGGATCGAAATCAGATCGATGAGGCCGAAAAAGCTGGTGACATAGCGAAGCCGGTCCCAGACGGGATGCGGAACTGGGCCTTTGTGCAGGTCCACCGCGGTCCAGACTCGCAGCACATATTCGATGATGAAAATCGTCGTTGCGACACGCTCGATGTCGATGAAGAGCCTCGGATGTCGCGCGCGAATGGGCTCGACCGATTCCAGGATGACGGCGCCCACGCTGATGATGATCAGAGATGCCAACGCGGCATTGAAATATCGCGTGGTCCTGTTCTGTCGCGCATTATCGTCGAATAAGGTGGCGACGCGCCGGCGCAGTCCGAGGATCGCGCCACCTTGGTGTTTGTAAAACATCCTGCCGGCTCCTCTTGAGTTCGGGCCGGCCCAAATTGAAATGTTTTCGGCCAGAATCAAAGAGCCACGGTTTACCGTGGCTTTTATGACTAAGCCATTACATCTGAAGCGCTGCCGGCCATCTGAGATGACAGCCGGCAAAGCTTTTGTGCTCAGGCCTGAGCTGCGGCCATGCCTTCATGATCGAGAATGCTGAACTCCTCATCCGTCAGCGCGATATCGACGGCCGCCACATTTTCTTCGAGATGCGAAACCTTCGATGTGCCGGGAATGGGAAGCATGACCGGGCTGCGTTTCAAGACCCAGGCCAGGGCGACCTGACTGGGCGCCGCGCCATGGCGTTTCGCAATGGCGTCGAGAATGGACCCCGGCTTGGTGAGATTGCCGGCGGCCAGCGGAAACCAGGGGATGAAACCGATCCCGTGGTGTTCGCAATGGATGAGTACGTCTTCGCTTTTGCGGTCGACGAGATTGTAGCGGTTCTGCACGGTCGCCACCTTGAAGACCTTCGACGCGGCCTCGATGTCCTCGACGGAGACCTCGCTCAAGCCGGCATAGCGGATGAGCTTCGTGTCGAGGAGCGACTTGATCGTGGCGAATTGTTCGTCGCGCGGCACTTTGGGATCGATCCGGTGCAATTGCCAAAGGCCGAGCTGCTCGACGCCGAGGTTGCGCAGGCTCTTATGCGCTTGCTGGACGAGATATTCCGGCCGGCCCAGGGCCACCCATTTATCCGGCCCTATGCGGGTAAAGCCGCCCTTGGTGGCGATGAGCATGCCTGATGGATAGGGATGCAGCGCTTCGCAAATGAGCTGTTCGGACACATCCGGTCCGTAGGAATCGGCTGTGTCGATGAAATTGATGCCAAGCTCCGGCAGGCGCTTCAAGGTGCGGATCGCCTCGGGACGATCTTGGGGCTCGCCCCAGATACCGGGACCTGTCAGGCGCATCGCGCCGAAGCCGAGGCGGTTGACTTCTGTTTCGCCGGCAATTTTGAACGTGCCGGATTTCGCTGCATTGGGTTGTGACATTGCGCTTCGCTTTGCTTCGAATGTTTCAACTGTAACATTTAGGATATAGCGCGGGATGTGCGAAAGCGCTGGGCAGGCGCTCTCACAATTTTTTGAAACAGGCCGGAGCGGGAGCGGCGGATGCGTGTCCGAAAATGCTCTAGTGGGCGGCTTCCGGCGCTGCTCCTGACGTGGTCGCCTTTTTGTGCTGCGAGCGCAGTTGGAAGGCTAAACCCAGAAGGAAGAAGCCGAAGGCCATGGCATAGGCGCCGAGCCACCAGGTCAGCACGATGGCGCCGATGATGGGCGCGATCACCAGCAAGATCCCGTAAAGTACGGAGACAATGCCGCCGGCGAGAAGCCACCAGCGTCCATGATCCTGCCGCAACCGGATGGCCGCGGCGATCATGAATCCGCCGGAGACGAGCGCCCATGCCGCGACGAGCAGCACGAAGATCAATACGGTCTCGCCGGGCCATGTGGTGACGACGACGGCCGTCAAAATATCGACAATGCCTTCCACGGTCAGCCAGCCCCAAGGCCGGCCGCGCTGCGCCTCTTGCACGGACGCGATGATAGCGAAGATGCCATCGACGAGAAGATAGACGGCGAAAACCAAGACCAGCGACAGCATCGTCACGGCCGGCATGAAGAAGGCAACCAATCCAAAGAGGACGCCGAAAATGCCGCGAAGCCCGACAGCCCACCAATTACGCGCGAGATCCCTATGGATCTCATCGAAAGTGATCGCGGACCATGGATCTGATTCAAATTTCTCGGTCGGGGTCATGACATGCTCCAGCTCACGTTTGCCACTTGAACCTATTCCAAAGCCAATTCGATGGAATGACCGAAGTCAATTCCGGCAAGCTTAAGCATCGGACTCCAAGCGGGGAACCAGTTCTGGGAAGAATCCGATGCGTTGATAAAGACATGGGGCGATGAATGGATTCAAATTGAACATTCAAACCTCCACGCCGACGCGGACAATCCACCGGAATAGTTTCGCCTGCCGATATCTCGGAATGATGAAGGCTTTTGATGAGAATCAAGCTGATCGCCCCTAAAGTGGATAAGCTGACGGCTCCTCGCCAATGCCGGATTGTTACAAAATCCCTCTATGCTTTGCCTGTTTGCCGCCGATGACGGGCTTGCCATGAGCGTGCCGCTCGTTTGGAGACCTCATGATTCATTGGTTCGATCTCGCGAAGCCGGCCATAGCTCTCTGTGGCACCGGACATGCACCGGGTGGTGTGTCGGAGCCGCCCGCGGCATCCAATGCCGCGGCCATGGCTCTTCCCGAGCTTCTGACATCGCTCAAGTCTTCGCAGGCGGGTCTCAGCGGCGCCGAGGCGGGCTCGCGTTTAAAGACCTATGGCCAAAACACTATCGCGACACATGGGCCGACCGGACTGCTGGTCAAATTCCTGGGGCGGTTCCGCAATCCGCTGGTCCTGATCCTCATCGCCGCGGCCGGCGTATCGGCTTTGACCGGCGATGTGCCGAGCTTCGTCATCATTACCGTCATCGTTCTCATGTCGGTCATCCTTGATGTCGTGCAGGAGCACCGTGCCGAGGACGCCGCGGAGGCGCTGCGCAAGCAGGTTTCGCTCACCGCGAAGGTCTTCCGCGACGGCCATCCCGTGGAAGTGCCTGCGTGCGATCTCGTGCCCGGCGATGTCGTTTCGCTCGCCGCGGGCGATCTGATCCCGGCCGATTGCCGCCTTATCGAAGCACGCGATCTCTATGTGAACGAGGCGCTTCTGACCGGCGAACCCTATCCGGCCGAAAAGGAGGCGATCGCGGGCATCCCCGGTTCCGGGCAAAGCACGCTCCTGCCGCATCATCAAGTCTTCATGGGAAGCTCGGTCGTCAGCGGAACCGCCAAGGCGCTGATCGTCGCGACCGGGAAAAACGCGCAATTGGGCTCGATCGCGGGCGCGCTTCAAAAACCGCCGCCGCCGACCGCCTTTGCGATAGGGGTTCGCGATTTCGGGCTGATGATCGTCCGGATCACGATTTTTCTCGTTCTCTTCACGCTGCTGGTCAATCTGGCCTTCCACCGGCCGCCGCTCGAATCCTTCCTCTTTGCCCTGGCGCTCGCCGTCGGTTTGACGCCCGAACTTTTGCCCATGGTGATCTCGGTCACGCTCGCGCATGGCGCCATGCGCATGGCGCGCAAGCAGGTGATCGTGAAGCGCCTCTCGGCCATTCACGACCTCGGCAGCATGGACGTCCTATGCAGCGACAAGACCGGCACTTTGACCGATGCCAAAATCAAACTCGTGCGCGAGGTTGATCTCGCTGGGCATGAGAGCGATAGCGTGATGCAGATGGCGGAACTCAACGCGGCTTTTGAGACCGGCCTCAAAAGCCCGCTCGATGAGGCGATCCTCGCGGCTAAGGCCGCGGATCTCACCGCTTGGACGAAGATTGACGAAGTGCCTTTCGACTTTGAGCGGCGCCGCGTTTCGGTCTTGCTTGAAAGCGCCGGCCGCCGGCTTCTCGTTGTCAAAGGTGCGCCGGAAGATGTCCTGCGTCTTTCGTCGCATTATGCGATTGAGGGCTCCCCGCTTCTGCCGCTCGATGCCGCGGCGCGCGAAACAGCGGAGCAAACCTTCACCGCCCTCAGCAAGGATGGCTTCCGCGTTCTCGGCGTTGCCGTGCGGGACGTGGAATCCAGCTGCTGCCACGCCTGTGTGGGAGACGAGGCCGAACTTACCTTCACGGGTTTCCTTGCCTTCCTCGATCCGCCTAAAGCAGGCGCCAAAGCCGCCATCGCCGAATTGGCGGGGCTTGGCGTCACCGTCAAAGTCGTCACCGGCGACAATGAGCAGGTGACGCGTCACGTCTGCGGCGAACTCGGTCTCGACATCAAAGGGACGTTAACCGGGCCGGAACTCGACAAGCTTGGGGATGAGGCGCTGGCGGCACGGCTCGACGACACGACCTTGTTCTGCCGTGTCACGCCGCAACAGAAGTCGCGCATCATCACGGCATTTCGAACGAGAGGCCATGTGGTCGGCTATCTCGGCGACGGCATCAATGATGCGCCGTCGCTGCATGCGGCCGATGTCGGCTTTTCTGTCGATACCGCAGTCGATGTGGCCAAGGAAGCCGCCGCCATGATCCTGCTTCGCAAGGATCTCGACGTGCTGGCCGATGGTGTGCGCGAAGGCCGCCGAACCTACGCCAATATTCTCAAATATGTGATGATGGGCACGAGTTCGAATTTCGGCAATATGTTCTCGATGGCCGGCGGCGTTATCATTTTGCCGTTCCTCCCCATGCTGCCGATTCAAATCCTTCTCAACAATCTCCTTTACGATCTATCGGAAACGACGATCCCTTTGGATTACGTCGACGAGGCGATGATCGCAAAGCCGCGGCGCTGGGATCTCAAGGCGGTTCAGAAATTCATGTTCGTGGTCGGGCCTCTGAGCTCAATTTTCGACTTTGTGACGTTCTGGCTTCTGCTTCACGTCTTCAAGGCCGATGAAACCTTGTTCCATACGAGCTGGTTCGTGGAATCGATGGCGACGCAGGTGCTCGTCATCTTCATCATCCGGACGGCGCAGCCCTTCCGCAATCTGCCGCATCCAGCCTTGGTGGCGAGTTCGCTTTCAGCCGTCGGCCTCGCGGTATTGATCCCTTTTACGCCGCTTGGAGCCTGGTTTGGCTTCGTGCCTCTGTCCGCCGCGCTTTTGGGCGCGCTGGCCTTAACGACTCTTGCCTATCTCGGTCTCGTCTATATCGTCAGGCGCTGGTTCTTCCATAAGATGGTGTGAACATGCAGCCGCCGGATCAAGGCGAGATCACGGATCAAAGCGCCGTCTTCGCGTTTCTCGGCGATCCCGCGATCTATGGTCTGTCTGAGCCCGTGAAGCGCATCGACACGCATGGCGCGGTCGTATTTCTGGCAGGCGACGACGTCTATAAGGTGAAACGCGCGGTCTGCTTTTCTTATATGGATTTCTCGACTCTCGACAAACGAAAGGCGGCCTGCGAGGCGGAGATCGCGGTCAACCGCGATAATGCGCCCTCTCTCTATCTTGAAATCGTGCCCATCACGCGCGATGCGCGTGGGTTTCATCTTGGCGGCGATGGCGAACCCGTCGAATGGGCCGTGCATCTGCGCCGTTTCGACGAGGAAGCGACGCTCGATTGTCTCGCGAACAAAGGGCCGTTTGATGCCGCGCTTCTCGGAAAACTCGCGGAGGCCGTGAGTGCCGCGCATCGACAAGCGTCCGTTCGCGACGGTGAAGCAGCGACAGCGGTACTGCGGCGCGCGCTGGTCACCACGGCGGACGAGCTTTGCGAGGAGGTGGGCATCTTTGCACCGGCGGACACCGATGCGTTGCGGGCGCGGCTGATCGCGGTCTTCGATCAGAACTTACCGTTGCTTCTGCGGCGCGGACGCGACGGCAAGGCGCGGCGCTGCCATGGCGATCTCCATTTGCGCAATATCGCCTTGATCGACGGTGCACCCGTTCTCTTCGACGCGATCGAGTTCAATGAAGCCTTTGCCGTCACGGATATTCTCTATGATCTTGCCTTTCTGATCATGGATCTTTGGCACCGCGGCCTCGCCGCCGATGCCAATCTCCTACTGAACCGCTATCTTTGGGCCTCACAGGATGAGCGAAGCGAAATCGAGGGCCTCGCCCTTATGCCGCTTTTCCTCAGCCTTCGCGCCGCGATCCGCGCCAAGGTCATCGCGACGCTCAGCCGGATCGAACCCAAGGGAGCGGCCCTGCGCGATGACGCGCGATCCTATATGGACGCGGCACGGCGTTTCCTCGATCCCGCCGAGCCTTGTCTCGTCGCAGTCGGGGGCCTGTCGGGGACCGGCAAGAGCGTGCTGTCGGCGGCGCTTGCACCGTCGATCGGCGCCGCACCCGGCGGGTTGCATCTGCGCAGCGACATTGAGCGGAAGATCCTGTTTGGCGTTGCCGAAATGGAGCGTCTGCCGGCTGATGCCTATCGGCCGGAGGTTTCGAATCAAGTCTATGAGCGGTTGCGGCAGCTCGCGGAGGTGGGGCTGAAGGCCGGGCGCGGCGTCATTCTCGACGCGACCTATACAAAGCCGGAGGGCCGGAAAGCTTTGGCCGATCTCGCGACCGAAGCGGGTGTTCGCTTCATCGGGTTCTGGCTCGAAGCGCCGCTCGATCTTTTGACAAGGCGCGTGACTGAGCGGCGCGGCGATGCTTCCGATGCCACGGCCGATGTCGTCGCCAGTCAGGCGCAAGAGGATTTGGGTGAGATGACTTGGCAAAGGCTCGATGCTTCGAAGACGCGGGAGAGGCTCGCCGCCGAAGCCTCGTTGCTTATCATTTAGAACATCTGACTTTCAGCTGCGTCATGGCCGGGCTTGACCCGGCCATCCAGACACAACGGAGTTTGTGCCTGGATCCGCGGATCACGTCCGCGCATGACGCCTTTGGACGATTCGACTTGAACCGTCTACGGCTCCGGGCTTTGTCACGGCACAAGCACGGCCGCGCCGTCGAAACGCCCGGCGCGCAGATCGGCGAGCGCTTCATTGGCCTTTTGCAGCGGATAGCGCGTTGTCTGTGTGACGATGCCGACCTGCGGGCCGAGTTTCAAGAAATCGATGCCGTCCTGGTGGGTGAGATTGGCAACAGACACGAGCTGCCGTTCTTCCCACAAAATCTCATAAGGGAAACTGGGAATGTCGCTCATATGAATGCCAGCGCAGACAACACGGCCGCCTTTATGCACGGCGCGCAGCGCAGCGGGCACGAGGCTGCCGACGGGTGCGAAAATGATCGCGGCATCGAGCGGCTCGGGCGGGCTTTCATCCGAGCCGCCGGCCCAGGTGGCGCCAAGCCGCCGCGCGAAAGCCTGCGTCGTGACATCGCCCGGCTGGGTGAAGCCGAACACCTGCCGCTCCTGCCATATGGCGACCTGTGCGATGATATGGGCGGCGGCGCCAAAGCCATAGAGGCCCAATTTCTTACCCTCGCCCGCCATGACCAGAGAGCGCCAGCCGATGAGGCCCGCACAGAGCAAAGGCGCAAGCGCGACATCATCGCCCGCCTCGCCAAGCGGAAAAGCGAAGCGTGCATCGGCGATCAGCGCGGTGGCAAAACCGCCGTCGCGCGTATAGCCCGTGAACAGCGGATCATCGCAGAGGTTTTCATGTTGCGAGACGCAATAGGGGCACACCCCGCAGGTGTGACCGAGCCAGGGAATGCCGACGCGCTCGCCAAGCTGCAAGCCTTCGACGCCTGCGCCGATCGCATCGATGCGGCCGACGACTTCGTGGCCGGGAATGATCGGCAGCTTCGGATGGGGCAATTCGCCGTCGACGACATGCAGATCGGTGCGGCAGACGCCGCAGGCCATGATTTTGACGCGGATCTCGCCCGGACCGGGCTCCCGGTCGGGCAGCTCGGTCCATTGCAACGGCGTGCGCAAGTTGTTCAGCACCATGGCGTGCATGATGACCTCGCCATATGCGTTTCGTACAAGCCTTAATGCGAAACCAAAGCGCTGCGGCCTTTGCCCATCAGCAGGTCGCGGGTGACGCCGCCGAGCACCCATTCGCGGACCCGGCTGTGCCCATAGGCGCCGGCGACCACCAGTCCGGCGCCCTTTTCCTTCACGATCATATCGAGGCGGCTGGCATCATCTTCGCCGGTGACGGCGGCGAAAGGCTCTGCTGCGATGCCATGGCGTTTTAGCCACTCGCTCACATCGTTGACATGCTCGCGGGCTTGGGCGAGGTCTTCTTCCGCCGCGACCTCGACGACGGTCACATGCGCGGCCTTCTTCAAAAGCGGCAAAGCATTTGCAACGGCGCGTTGCGCCTCGCGCGTATCCTTCCAGGCAACAAGCGCATTCTGTAAATTGAGATTGGTTTCGCCCGGCCCCACAAGCAGCACGGGGCGGCCGACGCGCATCACGAAATCGCTGACATCGACGCGGCGCGACGGATCGAGCTTCGAATCACCGCCCTTCGGATCGATGATGATGAGATCGGCGGCGCGGGCCTGATGCGCGATATAATCGGCGATTGGCGCAAGCGTCATGGTCGAACGCCAGTGAATCTCTTTGGCGCGATTGTGAAGAGCCGCCCGGAAACGGTCTTCCACGGCGCGGATCTCCTTGTCCATCTCGATGCGGTCCTGCTCGATGATGTCGGCCAGCATATAGCCGTCGCCATAGATCATCTGCAGCGGCTGGCAGGCGGCAACGCCGATCACGCTTGCCTCGAACCGCTCGGCGAGATCGCCGGCCAACTGTAAAATCCCTTCATTCGATGCGTTCAGGTCCAGATGGACCATCAATGTCGCATAGCTCATAGGTGCTCCTGTCGAAACTCGATCCTTCGACCGTCAAAATACAACGATAATAGACCTATAGGTTCGCTGCTTTGATCCGCGTCAACAAGCTGAGCCGTAAGATAAAGTCAAAGTTTCGTTTACGCATCAGGTTGTCCAATCAAATCGGGTTTGCCCGATTTGATCATTCAAAGCTGATCCCGGCACCAGCCGGGATCAGTACCGGTAGCCACTTTTGAGTCCGACGCGTGTCAAGCTGCGAGATGTTGGCCGCCGTCGACGGGAATGATCGTCCCCGTGATGCGGCGCGCGGCATCGCTGACGAGGAAGGCCGCGAGATTGCCGACATCGGCGATCTCGACCAGGTGATGTTCGGGCGCGCGCGAGGCCGCCTCCGCCAATAGCTCGTCGAAATGATCTATGCCGCTGGCCGCCCGCGTCTTGATCGGGCCGGGCGAGATCGCATGGGCGCGGATGCCCTTGGGCCCAAGCTCGGCCGCGATATAGCGCATGCTGCTTTCGAGCGCCGCCTTGACCGGGCCCATGAGATTATAATGTTCGACGACGCGCTCTGAACCATAGAAGGTCACGGCGAGAAGACAGCCGCCATCGGGCATCAAGGGCTCGGCGAGATGCGCCATGCGGATGAAGGAATGGCAGGAGATGTTCATCGCGACATCGAAGCCTTCCATCGAACAATCCGTGACGCGGCTGTGCAGATCCTCGCGCGGCGCGAAGGCGATCGAATGCAGCAGAAAGTCGAGGCCGCCCCATTGCGCTTTCACCGCATCGAAGACGGCTTCGAGCTGGCCTGGCTCGTGGACATCGCAAGGCAGGACGAGCTCGCATCCGAGCTTGTCGGTGACGGCGCGGACGAAGGGCTCGGCCTTCGTGTTCAAGAAGGTCGCGGCGAGTCTCGCGCCGGCCTGTGCGAAAACTTCGGCGCAGCCGGCCGCGATGCTGTGTTCATTGGCAATGCCGACAATCAGTCCGCGTTTGCCGCGAAGGTCAACGAGAGGCGCGGCCAAGGCCATTTCCGTTTCATGAGTCATGGGTGCGTTCCTTAAAGTCCGACGGGCGCAGCGAGCCTGGTCGTATCCAGAGTGTGATGCGCGATCATGGCCTCCTCATTGGTCGGGACGACACGAACCGCGACGCGGCTTTGCGCCGTGCTGATGATATCGGCATCACGCGCGTTTGCTTTTTCATCGAGAGCGACACCGAGCCAGCCGAGGCGCGCGCAAACGCGGGCGCGTATCTCCGGCGCATGTTCGCCTATGCCCGCCGTGAAGACGATGCCTTCGAGGCCGCCGAGCGAACTCGTGAGCGCGCCGATCTCTCGGACGATCCGGAAGACGAAAAGCTCGATTGCCTCGTCGGCGCGCGGGTCTTTGCTGGCGAGCAAGCTTCGCATGTCGCTTGCGATCCCGCCGGAGACGCCAAGCAGGCCGGATTGCTTATAGAGCAGATCCTCGATCTCTTTGGCTGTCATGCCGCGCTGCTGCTCAAGATAAAGGATGACGCCGGGATCGATCGCGCCGCAGCGCGTGCCCATCATCAGCCCGTCGAGTGCCGTGAAGCCCATGGTCGTATCCATGCTGCGGCCGTCCTGCATGGCGCAAAGGCTCGCGCCATTGCCGAGATGCGCGGCAATCACGCGTCCCTTGGCCAGCGCCGGCGCGATGTCGCGCAGGCGGCGGGAAATATATTCGTAAGAGAGGCCGTGGAAGCCATAACGCCGGACACCTTCTGCCTCGTATGCGCGGGGCAAGGCGAAGCGCGTCGCGACCACGGGCATCGTGTGATGGAAGGCCGTATCGAAACAGGCGACCTGCGGCAGATTCGGGCGCGCCTTCATGATGGCGCGGATCGGCGCAAGATTATGCGGCTCATGTAAAGGCGCGAGCGGCGTCAGGCGATCGAGCGCGTCGAGCAGAGGCTCGGTTACAAGTTCGGGCCGGTCATGCTCCGAACCGCCATGGACGACGCGGTGGCCGACGGCGATCAAATGATCCTGGCCGAGATTTCCTTCGGTCCATTCGATCAGATGTTCGAGCACCGGCTGGAAATGCTGATCCTTGGGAATCCAGCGCTTTTCGGTGAGCACTTTGCCGGCGGGATCCTTGGCCAGAAAATGCTGCTGCGTGCCCTCCAGCTCCGACAGGCCGTGCGAGACAAGCGTCATCGTGCCACTCGGCCCGATTTCGAAAAGCGAGAATTTAATGCTCGATGAGCCCGCGTTGAGCGTCAGGATCGCATCCGCCATGCCTAGACTCCGACAGCCGTTTGCGCGGCCTTGGCCCGTTCGCGCGCGATCAGCACTGCGACCGCGCAGGAGGCCATGCGGGTGCGTTCGCCATCGGCGCGGCTCGTCAGGATGATCGGCACGCGCGCGCCGAGCACCACGCCCGCAGCATCCGCGCCGGCAAGATAGATAAGCTGCTTTGCCAACATATTGCCGGATTCGAGATCCGGCACGAGCAGAATATCGGCGACGCCCGCCACTTGCGAGATGATTCCTTTCTCCGCCGCGGCGGCCGGGCTTATGGCATTGTCGAAGGCGAGCGGCCCGTCCAGGAGGGCGCCGGTGATTTGTCCGCGATCGGCCATCTTGCAGAGCGCGGCGGCATCGAGCGTCGAGCGCAGCTTGGGATTGACCGTTTCGACGGCCGACAGCACCGCGACGCGCGGCATCTCAATTCCCATGACATGGGCAAGGTCGATGGCATTTTGCACGATGTCGCGCTTGTCTTCGAGCGTGGGCGCGATGTTGACGGCGGCGTCCGTCACGAGCAAGGGCCGCGGATAGGTCGGCACATCCATCAGATAAACATGGCTCAGCCGGCGTTTCGTCAGCAGCCCCGAGTCCGGCGCGAGCACGGCATGCAGCAATTCGTCCGTATGAAGCGAGCCCTTCATCAAAAGCGCCGCTTCGCCTTTATGCACGAGATCGACGGCCGCCGCCGCCGATGCTGCGCTATGCGGCGTGTCGACAATGAGGAAGGCCGAAATATCGACTTTGGCCTCTTCCGCCGCCTTGAGGATCTTCGCCTTCGGGCCGACCAGGATCGGCGTGATGAGGCCGGCGCGCGCGGCCTCGACCGCGGCGCCAAGCGCATTGGCGTCGCAAGGATGCGCGACGGCGGTCAGCATGGGCTCGCCGCCGGCGGTCCTTGCGAGCAGCGTGCGCAAGCGTTCGTGACGGCTCAATTGTACGTCGGGAAGTTCGACGCGCGGCCGCCTCACCTTCTCTTTTGGCGCACGGACATGCGCCGTGCCGCTGATGACAACTTCGCCTTTCTGGTTGGTGCAGCGGCAATCGAGCGTGAGATCGCCATGTTCGGGGCGCTTTTCCGTCACCGTCAAAGTCGCCGTGATCGTGTCGCCTATGCTGACGGGATGCAGAAAGCGCAGGTCCTGCCCGAGATAGATCGTGCCCGGTCCCGGCAATTTCGTGCCGAGCACGCTGGAGATCAGGCCGGCGCCGAGCATCCCATGCGCGATGATCTTATGGAACATATCGGTATCGGCATAGGCCTTGTCCATATGCGCGGGATTGACGTCGCCGCTGATCACCGCGAAGAGGTCGATATCCTGCTGGGTCGTCACGCGCGTGAGGCTGGCGCTATCGCCGACCGCGATTTCGTCGAACGTCTTGTTCTCGATCATCGCTTCGGATGCGAGCGGGTTTGCGATATTCATGATGATGTCCTCGCTCAGCTTTCGAGCACATAGGTTCCAGGCGCATCGGCGATGGGCGCATAGCCTTTGTCCGGCGCGCCGAGCGATGGCGGTGCGACACGGAATGGCGAGCGCTCATCGAGCCAGGCGACCCATGTCGGCCACCAGGAGCCTTCCTCGTTCGTCGCCGCCTTCTTCCAATCTTCCGGTGCCAGATAGGCCTCTCCCGGCCTGCGCCGGGCGATGCGGTAATGCCGGTGGGGATGTCCCGGCTCGCTGACGATGCCGGCATTGTGCCCGCCGGAGGTGAGCACGAAGGTGATGTCGCCCTGATTCAGGAGGTGGATCTTATAGACCGAGTGCCAGGGCGCGACATGGTCGGTCTCCGTGCTCACCGAAAAGATCGGAAGCTTGATCTCGGAGATTGCAATCGGCCGGCCTTCCACCATGAAACGGCCTTCGGCGAGATCATTTTCGAGGAAGAGGTCGCGCAAATATTCGGAATGCATCCTGTAGGGCATGCGCGTGGCATCGGCGTTCCAGGCCATCAGATCGAAGGGATGTTCGCGCTCGCCAAGAAGATAGGTCTTGATCAGCCGCGACCAGACGAGATCGTTGGAGCGCAGCATTTGGAATGCGCCGGCCATCTGCTTCGAGTCGAGATAGCCTTGCTTCCACATCACATCGTCCAAAAGCGCAAGCTGGCTTTCATCGGTGAAAAGCTGCAACTCGCCAGCCTCGGTGAAATCCGTCTGCGCGGCGAGCAGCGTCACGCTTGCTAGGCGATTGTCGCCGTCGCGCGCCATGGCCGCGGCGGCGATCGAAAGCAAAGTACCGCCGATGCAATAGCCGCAGGCATGGACGGGCGCATCCTTGCAGATCGCCTCGACCTCGTCCAAAGCCGCCATGACGCCGAGCTGACGATAATCGTCGAAGCCCGTGTTGCGCATTTCCGGCCCCGGATTGCGCCATGAAATGCAAAAGACCGTATAGCCCTGCGAGACGAGATAATGGATGAAGGAATTATGCGGCGACAGATCCAGAATATAATATTTCATGATCCAGGCGGGCACGATGAGGATGGGCTCGGCCCGCACCTCATCCGTCACAGGCGCATATTGGATGAGTTCGATCAGCCCATTGCGCAGCACGACTTTGCCGGGCGTGACCGCGACATCCTTGCCGACGACGAAGCTCCCTGCATCATCCATCGGCTCGTGATTGATAGTGCGGCGCACATCTTCCGAGAGATTGCGCTCGCCCTTGACGAAGTTCCAGCCGGATTGGCCAACCGTCGCGCGCAACACTTCTGGATTCATCCAGGGAAAATTCGACGGCGAAAACATGTCGATCATCTGCCGCGCGGCAAAGGACACGACGTCGGCATGTGATTTTGCAACGCCCGGCAAACCTGTGGTCGCATCGCGCCACCATTCCTCACCCAAGAGAAAAGCCTCCGCGATAAAGTTGAACGGCGGCTGCGACCAGGCTGCGTCCTGAAACCGGTGATCCTCCGGCTTGGGTTTGGCCCATTGCGTTGGAGATGCAAGGCGCGCCCATTGCCGACCTGCTTCCTCGGCGAGTTCGAGCTGCCGTCCGGGTGCGTTGGCGAGATGCAGGCCCCAGTCGAGATAGGCAAGCGTTAGCGACGCGGGCGAAAGCGAGCCGGTGAAGCGCGCCTGCGCCGCATGCAAAAGCCGGTCGAATGTGTTGGCGCCTGGCTGATTGTCCGTTTCGACTTTCGCTTCCGGCGCGAGCTGCGCAGAACTGCCTTGGTTTTGATGGTCCGGCTGGTATGTCAAGCCGAAGCGCTTATCGGCAGCGATTAAATCGAGCATGCGAACTCCTATGGAGAGAGCCTCGCGTCCGCGAGGCCGCGCACGAAGAGGGAGGACGGTCGCTGCCGTCATTTAACACCTAGTCGCGTCGAGGCGGGTTTCCATTGATCGGAGTCAAACCCAAACGGAAGATAGGCTCCGGACGCTTAGCCGATGTGTGCTGTTTTGATCAGGATCAAAGCGGTTGCATCAATGATGTGCGTGCATGGCGCCGCATCAAACGCTGAGATGGTGACATCCCTATGTCGTCATGCGTTGGGCAGGAGAAACACATGACCGACGCATCGCAATTCGAAACGAAAATTCCGGGCCTCGATGGTTCATTTCCGACGAAATTCCTGGAAGTGCAGGAGCGCAATGCGGAAATACTGACGTCGGCCAATGAGATCGTGGCGAGAACAGCGAAAGCCATCGGCGAGAACCAGACGGAATTCCTCCAGCAGGAAGCGGAGCAAGCTTCAAAGGCTTTTACGCCCGTCAAATTCGATACGGATGCCGGCGCGGCACTCTCTGCCTTCGGCAATCAGATGCAGGAAAACTCTAAAAATTTGATCAGCCATATGCGGACGATCAACGATCTCGTCTTCGATTGCGGATGGCAGCTCTTCAAGCTTGGCGCCAGCAGCTTCCGGCAGCCGCCCAAGCCACTGTAAACGGAAAGTCTATTTGCCCGCCGAACCGGCTGAATAGACCGCCGGTTCGGAGAGATGACTTTAACGTCTTCAAAATTCAATCGATCCAACGGGCGAGAGGCGCCTTGCGCGGCACGGGCGGTGTCTCGCCCTTCGGGGTGCCCACGATGATCGGTGCAACCGGAATATAGCGCGGGCCGATTTCGACCGCTCGCTTGCCCTCGGCCGTCTCCAGCCATTTCTGGGCAAGGCCGATCCAACATGTCCCAAGGCCTTGGCCATGCGCGGCGAGCATTAAATTCTCGGCCGCGAGCGCGGCATCTTCGACGGCGAAGTCGCCGCCAATCGTTGAAATCAGGATAACCGCGGGCGCATGGTAGAAAACGTGAAAGTCGGGCCCGGCGTGCAAATGCTGGCGCACGCGGGTTCCGGCCGTGGCCAAATCCGTCACCTTCTGCATATGCGCTTTTGTAGCCTCGGAAATCCGATCGAGCAAAGCTTTGTTTTGAATGATCGTGAAGTGCCAATTCTCTGTGTTGTTCGCGCTGGGCGCCCAAATGGCGGCATCCACCAATCCAAGCAGAACCTCTTTCGCCACGGGCACATCCGTGAAGGCGCGAACCGAGCGGCGATGTTTTATGGCATCCATCAGTTCCATGTCGATCTCCCGTGTCGAGATGCCGAACCTGGAACCATGCCGTCATTCCGACTTTGACCTCGCACAAAGCGACCGTTCACTCACGCGTGATCGCGTTCCGCAACACAGGATCACGCCTCGTGCGGCCAGCGCCAGTCGTTGATCTCCGGCATGTCTTTGCCATGCTCGGCGATATAGCGTTTGTGTTCGATGAGCCTGTCGCGGATCGCCTGTTTGGCATAAACGGCCGCGGCGCCGAGCTTCGGCACCCGGTCGATGACATCGGCGACGAGGTGAAAGCGATCGAGCTCGTTACGCACGACCATGTCGAAAGGCGTCGTCGTCGAGCCTTCCTCCTTATAGCCGCGCACGTGCATATTGTCGTGATTGGTACGACGATAGGCGAGCCGGTGAATGAGCCAGGGATAGCCGTGATAGGCAAAGATCACCGGCTTATCCTTGGTGAACAATGCGTCGAAATCATTATCGGCTAAGCCGTGCGGATGCTCGCTGCGCGGTTGCAGCGTCATCAGATCGACGACGTTCACGACGCGCACTTTGAGATCCGGCACATGCCGGTGCAGAAGATCGACGGCGGCCAAGGTCTCCAAAGTCGGACCGTCGCCGGCGCAGGCCATGACGACGTCGGGCTCGCTGCCGCGATCATTGCTCGCCCATTCCCAGATGCCGATCCCTTGCGTGCAATGTTTGATCGCAGCATCCATGTCGAGCCATTGCGGCGCCGGCTGTTTGCCCGCGACGATGACATTGATGCGGTCCCAGCTTCTGAGGCAATGGTCGGTGACATAGAGAAGCGTATTGGCGTCCGGCGGAAAATAGACCCGGACAATGTCGGCCTTCTTATTCACCACATGATCGACGAAGCCCGGATCCTGATGGCTGAAGCCATTGTGTTCCTGCCGCCAGACATGCGAGTTTAAAAGATAGTTGAGCGATGCGATGGGCCGGCGCCAGGCGATCTCGCGCGAGGCCTTCAGCCATTTGGCATGCTGGTTGAACATCGAATCGACGATGTGGATGAAGGCCTCATAGCAGGAAAAGAAACCATGCCGCCCGGTGAGCAAATAGCCTTCGAGCCAGCCCTGGCAGGTGTGTTCGCTTAAAATTTCCATCACGCGGCCATTGGGCGCGAGATAGGTGTCCTCGGGAATTGTCTCGGCATCCCAGGCGCGGTCGGTGGCTTCAAACAGCGCTTGCAGCCGGTTCGACGCGGTCTCGTCCGGGCCAAACACCCGAAAATTCCGGGCGGCCGCATTGTCCCGCATCACGTCGCGCAGGAAAGCGCCCATGACGGCCGTGGCCTCGGCGTCGACGCCGCCCGGATGCGGCACGGCGACGGCATAATTGCTAAACTCCGGCAGCCGCAAAGGCCGCATCAAGGCGCCGCCATTGGCATGCGGATTGGCGCTCATCCGGCGTGTGCCGGAGGGTGCCAGCGCCGCGATCTCGGCGCGCAAAGCGCCTTTTTCGTCGAAAAGTTCTTCGGGCTTATAGCCGCGCATCCATGCGTCGAGCAGGCTCAGATGTTCCGGCTTATCCAAAGTGAAAGGCACCTGATGCGCGCGCCAGAATCCTTCGGTCTTCAATCCGTCGACCGTTTTGGGTCCGGTCCAGCCTTTGGGACTGCGTAGCACAATCATCGGCCAGATCGGCCGTTCGGCGGCTCCTCCCGCGCGGGCTTTTTGTTGGATGGCTTCGATCGCCGCGATTGCGCTATCCAAAGCCGCGGCCATGGCTTGGTGCATCAGGATCGGATCGTCGCCCTCGACGAAAATCGGCGCATAGCCATAGCCGCGCAAGAGTGCGTCGAGCTCCGCATGGCTGATGCGGGCAAGCACCGTCGGATTGGCGATCTTATAGCCGTTCAAATGCAGGATCGGCAGAACCGCGCCGTCGCTCGCCGGATTGAGGAACTTGTTGCCGTGCCAGGCGGTCGCGAGCGGCCCCGTCTCGGCCTCGCCGTCGCCGATGACGCAGGCCGCGATCAAGCCCGGATTGTCGAAGACCGCGCCGAAGGCATGCGAGAGCGAATAGCCGAGTTCGCCGCCTTCGTGGATCGATCCGGGCGTGTCCGGCGAGGCATGGCTCGGGATGCCGCCCGGAAAGGAAAACTGCCGGAAGAGGCGGCGCATGCCTTCCTCATCCTGCGAGATCTCGGGATAGACCTCGCTATAGGTGCCTTCGAGCCAGCAGCTCGCCACTACGCCAGGAGCACCATGGCCGGGGCCGGCGATGAAAAGCACGTCGAGATCGCGCGCTTTGATAAGACGATTCAAATGGGCATAGATGAAATTGAGGCCGGGTGTCGTGCCCCAATGGCCGAGCAGGCGCGGCTTGACATCCGCGAGCGTGAGCGGCTTGCGCAGCAGAGGATTGTCGAGAAGATAGACTTGGCCGACCGAAAGATAATTCGCCGCGCGCCACCAGGCGTGGATGAGATCGAGTTCTTCTGTTGAAAGCGGCTTTGCGTCCCGATCCGGCATGTCAACGAAACCCGTCGTCATTGCTGTCCCTCTCGATTCGGTCAGATCAGGAAGCCTTATCCGCAACGATGGTTCCGGTTCAAGGCAGAGCATGGCCAGACCGGACATCGTCCAGATCCGACGTCCGGTCAGGCTATGCTCCACCTCGTTAATGTGAGTCTGATGACATTTTCACGTTTAAAGTTGGATCGATTTCAATCCAAACCGATCGTGATCAGGCGTTCATCTCCTGCAGCGCGGCTATATCCTTCAGCCGGATCTGCCGGGCGGTCGGGAGTTCGATCAGCGCGTCGCGCTCAAGTTGGGAGAGGGTCCGCGACACGGTTTCGATGGTGAGGCCCAGATAGTCGGCAATGTCCTGACGCGTCATCGCCAAGCTGACGACAGTACCGGCGGGGGATTGTTCGGCCCATTCGATGAGGAAGGCGGCCACCTTCTCGACGGCGCTTCTGCGCCCGAGCAGCAACGAATGCTCCTGCGCGCGGGCGAAGCTGCGCATGGCATAGGAGAAAAGCTGCTGCGATAAAACCTCGTCGTTCACGGTCTCGATGCCGCGGCGGCGATAGGGGATTACGGTGCAATCGCAGACGGCCTCGGCCGAAAGCGTATGTTCCCAGCCCATTTCGAAGCCGAAAATATCGCCGGCGACGTGAAAGGCGTCGATCTGGCGGCGGCCGTCGCTCAGGAATTTGCAGGTGCGCACGACACCCGAGACGACCTTGAAGAAAACCCCGGCATTGTCGCCTTCACCGTAAATTTCACGGTCCTGGGCAAAATGCTGAACCGATCCCGAGGGCTGAAGGCCGCCCGCCGTGCCGCCATCGACCGTTTTTAACCATGACGTGCGGGCATGCAGCGCCTGGTCGGGGGTGGCAACAGGATGGGACGGAATGGCGAGTTGAGCTGACATCGGGGGACCTCGTTGGCGTGTCAAGGTTGACCCGTTCTGTCTACGGGGTGTTACACCCCTGGGATATTCGGTTAGGTCCTACGCTTTGCCACCTAGGGATTCTACCTAGGCCAGCGTGCCGCAGAGCTGACTAAAGTGGTCCGGCCTCGCCCAAAACATCCTGAATGCTGTCGAGAAGGGCCCCGTCGAGCAGCGGCTTTTCCAGAATGCGGCGGACGCCCGCCGCCCGTGCGCGGCGCAAAATCGCGTTGGTGGCGCGGCTCGTGATGAGAATGACCGGAACCGGCATCTTCCGCGCGGCCAACTGCTCGAGAACTTCCAGCCCGTCCATGACCGGCATTTTATAGTCGAGCAGGACGCAGCGCGCCGCCGCCAGATCCGGGTGGTTCAGCAATTCCTCGCCGCTGCCGCAGACGCGCACGGCCAATCCCTCCAGCTCCAGGGCGAATTTGAGCGATTCGCGGACGGCCAGATCGTCGTCGACAACTAGAACTATCTCCTGATCATGGGTCATGATCTTGGGGTCATAATTTTGGGA
>JAATEW010000087.1 GCA_015655535.1 Hyphomicrobiales bacterium
CAAGCCCTTTGCGGATGCGGTCGATCGCGTCTCGACGATTTCCTCGGAGCGCGGGCGCGCGGTCAAACTGGCGCTCGCCGACGGCAAGCTCACTTTGTCGGTGACCAATCCGGATCAGGGATCGGCGGTCGAGGAGCTTGAGGTCGATTATGACTCGGCGCCGATCGATATAGGCTTCAACGCCCGCTATCTTTTGGACATCACGGCGCAGCTCGACAGCGATACGGCTCTGTTCAAACTGGCCGATGCGGGTTCACCGACGCTGGTTCTCGATCGCGACGGCGCGGCAGCGCTTTACGTGCTGATGCCGATGCGGGTGTAATCTCTAGGCAATGGAGGGACCGACCCTGCGTGCGGCTCGCAACGGCGAAGTCATGCGCGCTGGATCGGTCCCAATGGGTCTCTCAGTTCAAGACCGTCTCGATCTTGACCGGCACCACGCCAGCGGAGCGAAAGCCCAGCACATTGGCGGCGCCGACGGATACATCGACGATCCGGCCGCGGATGAAGGGCCCCCGATCCGCGACGGTCAGGATCGTCGTGCGATGATTCCTGAGATTGGTGACACGCAGACGCGTCCCGAAAGGCAGCGAGCGGTGCGCGCAGGTCATTTCATGCGGCGCCCGATAAAAGGAGGCCTGACCGGTCCAGGTCTGGGCTTCCGCCGTGGCGGACAGTGATAGTAGAGCAAGCGCCCCCAACATTGTTTTTCTCAATACATCATCTCCATACCATTATACCCCCGCCCGGCTTGGGCCGAGCGCGGCGGTTTCTGGAGGTTTGATGTGGAGAAAGCGAGGCTATTTCTTGTCCGCGACGTTTCGTCTAGACTTGAATAGTCTATAACTATACGGCATATATTCGCTTATATGTCAAACTGATTACACTTTAGAATTATGTATACGTACCAAGTTACACTTGGTAACGAAAAAGGCGGCAAGCAAAAGCTGAGCCCAAAGATGTAATCAACCTGATCTGCGGCGGTTCGCGGCCCTCGGACAAAGAACCAGGGAACGGGCCGTCTTGATAAAAATGCCCGAAATGACCATAATCGACTGGTTGATTGACTGGTCTAATGGTGACGGAGCATGAAAAAGGTCGGCGCCTTCGAGGCAAAAACCAAATTCGGACAATTGCTGGATTGGGTCGAAGCGGGCGATGAGGTTGTCATCACGCGGCGCGGCAAGGTCGTCGCGCGGCTTGTTCCGCCCGCAGGCGCGATCGACCGGGATGCCGGTCTCGCAGCGGCAGTCCGCATCAGGTCGCGCCGGATGGGCGTCACCTTGGATCGTCTTAAAATCAAAGACCTCATCGAAGAGGGGCGTTCGTGAGTTTGATTATAGACGCCTCGCTGACGATGACCTGGTATTTTGAAGACGAGGCGACGCAGGCAACCGATGATCTGCTCGATCGCGTCGCGCGGGAGGGCGCGATCGTGCCGCTCTTGTGGCGTCTTGAAGTGGCGAATGTCTTTCAATCGAGCTTGCGGCGGAAGCGCATCGACGCCGCCTATCGGGATGCGTCGATTGCCGATCTCGGCAAGCTGCCGATCACCCTCGATCCCGATGGGGATGCGCATATTTGGACGGATGTTCTCGCGCTTTCCGACCGTTTCGGCCTGACGATCTACGACGCATGCTATCTGGAGCTTGCCCAGCGGCGCGCCCTGCCATTGGCGACGCTTGACACGGACCTGCGTGCCGCCGGTCGAACCTTGGGATTGCAGATCCTCGGGACGTGATACGGTCCGCATAAGATCACGCGCTACACCAAAAGATATTGCTCGCTGATGGTCTGGCCGAGAAGGCTATTGTCTTCGACGAAACCCGTGATGAATTCATGCAGGCCGATCTTGAAAATATCCTTGATCGTCGCCTGTTCGAGCCGCGCCATGATCTGATGCGCGAATTGCTGGGCCCTGCCGGGCTCCGTTTCGCTTTTGCCGATCTCATCGAGAAAGCGCGCGATATTGTCGTAGCAGGCAATCAGCGAGCGCGGCATTTCCATCCGGCGGATGAGGAGATCGGCGATGAGCCAGGGCTTGATGCTTTCGCGATAGATCCAATGATAGGCGGTGAGCGCCGAGACGGCGCGCAGGATCGCGGTCCATTGAAAATAGTCGAGCGAGCCGCCGACCGTCTCCGTTTGCGGCAGAAGCACATGATATTTCACGTCGAGGATGCGGGCCGTATTGTCGGCGCGTTCGATATAGAGGCCGAGGCGCGAGAACCAATAGGCCTCATTGCGCAACATGGTGCGATGGGTCGCGCCGTCGTAATCGAGCGAGATCCGTTTGACGAATTCGAGGAAGCGCGAGAGATTCTCGCGATCGTAACGGCCCGAGGCGAGATTGTCTTTTTCGAACCGTTTCAGCTCGATCCAGGCGCCGTTGATCGATTCCCAGACTTCGACCGTGAGCGCCGTGCGGACCCCTCGCGCATTGGCGCGCGCGCTTTCGATGCAATTGCGGATCGATGAGGGATTATCGGCGGCGAAGGTCAAATATTCGACGACATTGGCTTCTTCCATCGCCGCCTTGGTTTCGTGAAAGCCTTCGGCGGCGCCCGAGGCCTCAAGCGCGCTCTCCCATTCAGTGCCCGTGTCGGAATAGGTGTTCGGCAGAGACGCCAGCCGCTGTGTCGCCTCGACGATACGGGCGACGAAATCGGCACGTTCCATATAGCGTGCGAGCCAGAAGAGATTATCCGCCGTGCGCGAAAGCATTGTCTCTATCCCGCGGGCTCTTCGACGATCCGGCCAGCCGCAGGCTCTTCGACAATCCATGTGTCCTTGGTGCCGCCGCCCTGGCTCGAATTGACGACGAGCGAGCCTTCCTGCATCGCGACGCGCGTCAAGCCGCCTGGCATGACGCGGATGCCGTCGGCACCTGTCAGCACGAAAGGCCGCAGATCGACATGGCGCGGCGCGACGCCTTTGTCGAACACCGCCGGACAGGTGGAGAGCGCCAAAGTCGGCTGCGCGATGAAATTTTCCGGATTGTCGCGGAGCTTCGCCGCGAATTCCGCGATCTGCGCCTTGGCGGCATGCGGGCCGACCAGCATGCCGTAGCCGCCAGACCCGTTGACCTCTTTCACGACGAGTTCGGGCAGATGGTCGAGCACATAAGACAGCGCATCCGGCTCACGGCAGCGCCAGGTCGGCACATTGTCGAGCAGCGCCGTCTCGCCGAGATAAAAGCGGATGATCTCGGGCATATAGGTATAGACGGCCTTGTCGTCGGCGACGCCGGTTCCGACTGCGTTGGCAAGTGTGACGTTTCCGGCGAGATAGGCGCGCATCAAGCCCGGAACGCCCAGCGCGGAATCCGCTCTGAACGCCTCCGGATCGAGAAAGTCATCGTCGATGCGCCGGTAGATGACGTCGACGCGCTGCGGTCCGCGCGTCGTGCGCATATAGACCTTGTCGTCCTGGACGAGCAGATCGCGGCCCTCGACCAATTCGACGCCGAGCTTATCGGCCAGGAAGGAATGTTCGTAATAGGCCGAATTATATTGGCCTGGCGTGAGTAGCGCGATGACGGGTTCAGAGCCGACGGCGGCCGGCGCGACGGAGCGCAGTGACGCAAGCAAAGCGTCCGGATAATTTTCAACCGGCGCGACCTGATGTTCGGCGAAAAGATCGGGGATCAGCCGCATCATGACTTCGCGGTTCTCCAGCATATAGGAGACGCCGGATGGCGTGCGGACATTGTCTTCGAGAACGTAAAACGCGTCTTCGCCGGTCCGGACAAGATCGATACCCGCGATATGGACGTAAATATCGTGCGGCACGCGGGCGCCGATCATTTCGCGGCGGAAATAGGGATTGGTGAGAATGATATCGGCCGGCACTTTGCCGCTTTTGATGATCTCTTGCGGCCCATAAATATCGGCCAGAAAGAGATTGAGGGCTTTGACCCTTTGCACGAGGCCGGCTTCGAGCCGCGTCCATTCGCGGCGGCTGATCAGCCGCGGGATGATGTCGAAAGGGATCAGCCGTTCAGCCGCGTCCTTGTCGCCATAGACGGCGAAGGTGATGCCGATCCGGCGGAACATCAATTCGGCATGGGCGCGCCGCGAACTCAGGAGATCGGGCGGAGCATCGGCAAGCCAGTGAGCGATCTTTTGATAGAGAAGACGCGAGGCGCCGTCTGGCAAGGTCATCTCGTCGAAACAAGGCCCCGGTTTCAAAATCCCGTCTCCCCATAGGCCAGCCGGCAAGCTTGAGCGCGACGCTCCCCCTGCCCGGATTCAAGGATAACAGAGGCGGCCGGCGCTGTCTGCCGGAGCCAGGGTCTCTTCGGAAACAGTACGTACGTAAGACGCAAGCCTGGCTCAAGCA